>JADLFL010000055.1 GCA_020845575.1 Acidobacteriota bacterium
CACGGCGGTGTTGAAGCCTAGCGTGAGCACCAGGTCGTCGTGCGCCGCGGCGTCACGCGTGGTGATGGCGTCGAACAGAAGGCTGCCGCGCGCGCCCTTGTACGGCACGGGCACGTGTTCGAGCGTCACGCCGCGCCATGAAGTCCGACGGCGCTGCGTGCCGGGATCCTCCTGACAATAGACGGTCACGTCCCAGCCGCGCTCGACGAGCCACGGTGCCAGGTGCTGCGCGCAGGCCTCGAACCCGCCGTGCCTGTTCGGGATGCCCCGCGATCCGAGGATGCGCAGGCGCCTGGTCATGAGATCGCCTCGTCGGGCTTGGCCAGGACGAGGATGACGTCGGAGAGCGTGGCGTCGTAGCGGCCAGCCGAGACCAGGCGGGTGACCAGCGAGACGCACGAGAGCGCGACGTCGGCGGCACGGTACCTGCGCCTGAGGTGTACGGGTACCGGACCTTCATAGAGGCGCAGGTCCGTTACGCGCAAGCCGATACTTTTAGCCGTGCGCCGCAGTCGCGCCGGCCGCAGCACGAGCGACAGCGTGGTGGGGAACTGGTCGAACGCGTCGGTTCCCACTGACGCATCGCCGAGCACGCGGCGATACACCCACACGTGGAAGCGCCACGGCGTGAAGCGCGTGACCAGGCCCTTGAGCGACAGGATGTTGGGCAGGGCGAGGACGGCCAGACCTCCAGGGCGCAGCACGCGGGCGATCTCGCGTATGGCGGTGTCTGGAGCCGGCAGGTGTTCGAGCACGTCCCAGCACACCACGACGTCTGCCGCGCCGGTGGCGATGGGCAGTCTCGCCACGTCGCCCTGCGCCAGCGCCGATCCGGCGTTGCGCCGCAACTGCGTGCGGAGGATGTCGATGCCCGTCACGCGCGCCGACGCAGGGTAGGTGAGGTGCGATCGTGCGCCGCAGCCGGCTTCGACGACGCGCGGGTGCGGCGCGCGCGCGAGCACGGCGGACACCAGCGCCTGTGCCCGTGAGGCCGGATCGGCGGCGGGCACTACCGGGCGCCGCGGCCCAGGAGCACGGCGGGGATGGTCTTGACGGCGATCTTGATGTCGAGCCACAGCGACCAGTTGTCGATGTACTCGAGATCCAGCCGCATCCACTCGTCGAACGTGAGATCGTTGCGGCCGCTGATCTGCCACAGGCAGGTGAGGCCCGGCTTCATGCTGAGGCGCCGGCGCTGCCAGGGCTCGTACTGTTCCACTTCTTCGACTACCGATGGCCGCGGTCCGACGAAGCTCATGTCGCCGAGCAGGATGTTCCAGAGCTGCGGGAGCTCGTCGAGGCTCGTGCGGCGCAGGAACCTGCCGAACGGGAACACGCGCGGGTCGTTGGTCATCTTGAACGCCGGTCCGTCCATCTCGTTGAACGGTTCGAGCAACGGCTTGAGCTGCTCCGCGTCGTTGGCCATCGTGCGGAACTTGAGGAACATGAAACGTTGCCCGTGCAGGCCGCAGCGCGTTTGCCGGAACAGCACCGGTCCCGTCGAGGCCAGCTTCACGCCGATCGCGATCGCCGCCAGCAGTGGGCTCAGCACCACGAGTAGCGCTGCGGCGATGACGACGTCGGCCACGCGCCGCACGGCCAGCCGGACTTCACTGCCTGGCGTGGGGGAGAACGTGAGCAGCGGGAACTCGTCGCCGAGCTGATCGAAGCTGAGACGCGAAGTCGATCGCGGCAGGAAGTTCATCGCCAGGCGCACCACGGTCCCCTGCTCTTCGAGCAGCGAGATGATGCCCGCGATGGCACGCAGATCGGCGAGCTGCCCTGTGGCGGGTGCGATCACGACTTCGGCGACGTGCTGTTCCTGCACGAGCCGGAACAGATCGCCGTACGTGCCCACCACCGGGAACGCCGAACCCGGCGCATCGTCCCATCGCCCGTCGGTGACCAGACCCGCGACGTCGAGACCCCAGTCGCGATGCGCGTTGATCAGGACCGCCGTCGCCGCGGCTTCCTCGGCGCCGCCGGCCACGAGAATGCGGCGCGGTCCGCCGCCGCCCATGAGCCATGCCCGCACCAGCCGGCGCAGGCCCACCACCAGCACGAAGTCGAACAGCAGGAACGCGACGATGACGGGGCGGCTGATGAAGACCTGCCGCGCGGTGAAGATGAACGCGATGAGGATCAGGCCCGAGATCGCGATGCCGCTCAGGATGACCGACGTCTCGCTGCTGAGCGTGCGCCCCTGGCGGCCGTAGAGGCCGAAGGCATAGAACACCAGCGGCCAGACCAGGATCACGCAGGCAAGGACCGGCAGGTACCACGCAAAGGGTGGCAGTTGGCCGGACAGGAACGGCATGCTGTCGCCGGGAACGACCCCACGCAGCGTGTAGGCCAGCGCCAGCGCCAGCACCGTGGCAAGCGCATCGCTGACGACGTAGGCGCCGTTGACCAGGCGCGCGCGTTCGGCAATCACGCCGTCACCTCCCCTGCTCCTGACCGAAGCGATCGCCTGCCGTCCGTATCACGCGCATGCTAGTGTCCGCTACCCCTGTCGTCGACGCAACCCCTGCTGGCTCATCCATTTGGCGTTGTGAACCACCGCGCCATGTCCGCTGATGTCGCCCTACTGCGGCCCAGCACGTGACGGCGCCACCGCAGCATCAGCGGCAGCAGCCGGAACACGTCGAGCAAGCCCGGGATCGACGACCACTCGCGCAGCAGCACGTAGCCCACCACCTGCGCGTCGCGCCGCGCGCCAGGCAACAGGAACCGCCAGGCCAGCCCGGCGGACTGGTTCTTCAGCCGGAGCAGAAAGCGGTTCCTGACGGAGTATCGGTTGATGGCGGGCGGAAGATCAGACCGTCGCTCCGGCGTCACGCGTCGACGGTGCCAGGCGATGCCGGACGGCACGTAGAGGCTTGCCCATCCGCGCCACTGCGCGCGCCACGCCAGATCGGCGTCCTCCCGATACGCGAAGAAGGCCCTGTCGAAGTACTCGCCCTCGAATGCGACGTCGTCGAGCATGGCGCGCCTGTAGAGCGCCACCGCTCCGCTGGGCCCGAAGATGCGCTCGGGCCCCTGCTCGAAGCGGCCTGACGCGGGGAGGTCCGCGCCGCGATCGAGGTGTCGCTGATCGGGCGTCATCACGATCCCCGTCGAATCGATCACGTCGGGGGCGTCGAGTCGCAGGAGGCGCCCCGTGGCGGAGCCGGCATCCGGCGCCGCGTCCAGGGCCTCAACCAGCGCGCGCACGTACCCGTCCGCCAGGACGGCGTCGGGATTCAGGCACAGGTAGTACGTGCCTGACGTGCGGGTGATGAGGTGATTGTGGGCGTCGGCGAACCCGAGGTTCGCATCGGCGAACACCCGCTCGTCGGGGGTCGTGAGCCGTTCGATCAGCGCACGCGACGCCGCCGTGGTGCCGTTGTCCCACACGTGCAGCGTGATCCCTGGATGGTCCTGCGCTCGCACCGACGCGATGCACCGTTCGAGCAGCGCATCAGGCTGCCATGTGACGATGCCGACGGAGACCGAGGCTGGGGGCACGCCCTACAGGGTAGCCGGCAACCGGCAATGCGACATGCCGTCCGGCTTGTACGGGCACTTGCTGGAGGCCAGGGGCTTCAGCCCCTGGCGCCGACGCACGGGTGAAGCCCGTGCGCTCCAGTGTGAAGAAGGCGGCGACCGCTTGCCCGATGGCCGGTGCCCGGTGTCCGGTGCCCGGTGCCCGGCTACTTGATCTTGACCGCCGTCTCGTTCGTGCCGGCACCGAAGAGTTCGCCGCCGCCGTTCCAGTACAGCGCGTGCTCGACGACGAGGGGGACGGCGTTGACGCTCTCGACACTCGTGCCGAACCGCTCGTTGTCTGCCAGTTGCGCGAACGTGTCCTTGCAGGGGCCAGGCTGGCCGGCGTAGCACGTGAAGCGCGAGTTGGCCGGCACGGTGAAGGTGGCTGATGTCACGACCGGACGACCGCCCTCGCGCAGCAGGCGCATGCGGACGGTCGCGGCGCTGTTGGAGGGGTTCGCGATGAGCACGAACGTCTGGTACTTCAGCGCGCCGCCGTTCTGCCCTTCGGCCATCGCCCAGTGTGTCCCCGTCGTGGTGAGTCCCGCGCTGTTGTGGGCATCGGTCCAGTTCTGGAAGGAACCGAACCAGTACATGGCGCGCTCCACGACGATGGGGTGCGTAGCCGAGACGTCGGCCGAGACGTCGACCTGCGTCGTGAGGGCATCCAGTCCCGACAGTTGCGTCAACTCGCTGTCGACGTACAGCGTGAGGCGGCTGTTGGCGCGCACGCCGTACGTCTGCGTGTATGTGCCGCTCGGCGTGAGATAGCGAACCGTCGCGACGGTGTCCTGCGCGCCGGGGTTGGCGATGAGCAGGTAGGTGTCGAAGTTCTGGCCGGTGGCGCCCTCGGCCACGAACCAGCGCGTGGCCGGTGTCGAGACCGCCGCAGAGGCATGGCCGCCCTCGAACTGGCGCCCGGGCTTGTTGAAGTACATCGCGCGTTCCACCGAGATGGGCTGATCCGCCGTGATGCGCGTGGAGAACGCCTTGCCGTCGAGCACGCGGACGCATCCCGTGTCTCCGGTGCCCGGCGCGCAGACCTGGTTGGCCCACAGCGTCATGCGCGCCGGAGCGCTCGGGAAATTCGCGGGGATGCTGACGACCTCGCCGCTTTCCAGCAGGAAGTCGACCTGTACCGTGGGGGCCACCGTTCCCGTCGCGGTGATCATGATGAACGTCTGGAAGAAGTTGTTGGCGGCGCCCTCGGCGAGGAACCACTGCTTTGCCGGTGCCTCGACGGCCTTGCCCGTGTGGGCGCCCCAGCCGTCGTTGTTGCCGAAGCTCATCGTCCGCTCGACGACCACGCCGCCGCGCATGGATTCGACGACCACCGAGACCGCCCGTCCCTCGCCGTTGTAACTCGCGTTGGCGAGGCTGTTGATGTCGATGGTGTGCCGACCGTACGCGGCGATCGGAATCTCCTGGATCACGGCCGGAGGCGGCGTGGCTTCGCCGAGATCGCCGCGCTGACCGAAGAGCACGATGGCCCTGACGATGGCCGAACGGTTCTCCGGGTTGGCGATGGCGATGCGCTCCTTGAAGAAGCCCGTCGACCCTTCGGCCAGTTCCCAGCGATTGGGAATGTGCGGGCTGGTACCTGCCGCGAACTCCGCCTGGTTGGACACGCCGTCGCCGTCGGGGTCGGCGTTCATGTCCGTGATGCCGTAGAAGGTCTGCCACTGCGACAGCGTCATCGGGGCTTCGTACGTGCGCGTGACCTGCAAGGGACCGGTCGCGTACTTGCCGTAGCTGTAGCCCGCCGCATCGGTCATCTCGACGTACACGTGGTACGTGCCTGGCGTGACCCCGCCGGGCATCGCGCCGAGATCCCAGATGTACGCCCCCGTGGCCGCGTTGAGCCCGCTGGCGATGAGCCGCTTGTCCGACGGATTGGTGTCGGTGTCGAGGTAGAGCGCCACCTGCGCCCCGACAGGCGCCGAGGGATTCGCGGAGTACCGGCCATCCTGCGCCGACCACTGCACGATGAACTGCCCCGACGCATCGGGCTCATCGTCGGCCGCGAGTTTGACGTTCGACAACCGGAACGGCGTCTCGAGGACGCCCTCGTTGATGTCGAGCCGGAAGTTGGTGATGGGCGACGCCAGGTTGCCCCAGGCCGATCCGCCGGGGAGGAACTGGAGTCCCTCCGGCACGCAGTTCTCCTGGCCCGACGCGTAGGCACTCAGGTCGATGGTGAACGTGCGCGGGCCGCCGTCCTGCACGATGAGACCGCACGTCTGCGCGAACGGCCCGCCCCGGTGTGCCGCCGTGCGCCACGTGGCGCGGACGATGCCTCCGACGCCCGGACGCCCGTTCCGCGTATCGATGTCCTCGAGGAACGGCCGTGGCGCGAGAGGGTCGAAGGTGGACTGTGGCGGCAGGTCGTAGTCGATGGTGAACGTGAGCCGGTGGTAGCGGCGCGCCAGGGCAGGTGTCAGTTCGAACTTCGTGCCCATGTCATCGTCGAAGAAGCGCACCTGCGAGTCGCTGTGCGGGTAGCTCGGGATCGACCTGTAGGCCACGCCCGTCATGCCCTGCGGTCCGAACGACACGTTCTTCACGTCGAAGTGCGCACTGCTCGGCGTGGTGTATCGGAACACGTCCTCCCGATTGGCCAGGTCCCAGGGATCCCCGAGCACCGTGGTCGCCATGTCCTCGCCGCCGGTCTCGTCTGGATTGAGGATCGTGAAGAACGGATTGGCGTCCACCACGAGTGTGGCCGTGCGCGTGGTCGATGCCCCCTGTGCCGTCAGCGTCCAGGTGCCTGGCGTGAGGTGGCCGTAGTCCCACGCCACGCTGCTGTTGTCGGGAAACGCTCCGGTCGACGCGCGCGGATCGTTGGTCCGCGGGGCGAGGTCTTCAGGGAACACCTGGACGGTCTGTGTGCCGTCGGTCGCGGTGATCACCACGCTGCCGCCGAGCGACTGCCAGGACAGGTTCACCGTGCGTGGCGCCGTGAGCCTGACCCAGTCCATCTGTACGGTGCTTCCGACCGGCCCACTCCCCAGCGCAAGGCTCAGGCCCATGACCTGCCCCGCCCACGACGTGCCGGAATACCGCTGCGGGATGAGCATGCGCGGGTCGGTCAGGCGGACGCGATACACCTGCCAGTCATTGGCGGCTCCCTGCGTGGCGACGGGGTTCTGGTTGATCCATCGAGCGGCGTCGGCGTCGTGGCCCTTGGCCAGCAGCAGCAACACCGCACTGGGGGTCCCCACGGCCCGCCGGCCCTTTTCCCAGATCGTCTTGAGCAGTTCCGTGTTCCCCGCAGCCCACGAGCGCTTCATCCGGAATGACAGGGTCACGTAGCGCGCTGCATCCACCGGCATGCGCAGCCCCGTGTCCTGACGGTCGTTCATCGCGTAGGGCACGCCACCGAACAGCATCTGCAGGGACGGACTCGCCTCGCGCGTGATGCCTGTGAAGACGCCGTTCTGGACCGTGGGCCAGGGCTGCCAGGCCGTGTAGTCGTTGTCGTTGTCCTGCGGTGTGACCTCGCCGACCGAGTACATGTACGAGTAGTCGGAGGGCTTGTCGAAGTCCCACGGGTCGCCCTTGACTTCGGCCGCGTAGTCGGGAGCAGCCGACACCGTTGCCGACGATCCGTTGTTGACGCGGAAGGTCTGGGCCGACGCCACGGCAGCCGAGAGGATGCCGGCCACCAGCACGGGCACCACTGACGAGACACGTATGGGGAACGACAGTCTTGTAATCGTCACAGCGCACCACAGGACTCGAAAGCACCTTCACCCGGGGCTGGGGACCCATGGTTCGATGCGAGGAACCATGCGAAGGCGAGGAGAGAACAACCGGCCCGCCTTCGCATCAGTCGCACGATCCGCGAACGGATGGAGCACGTCTGATGCCCATCAGCAAGGCAAAGACGATGCCAATCAGGCTGGCGGTGGAAACGGCGAGAGACCGATAGATGGCTGGCTGCCGGAACTGGAGGCTGACGCTCGTGGTGCCGGGGGGGACGGCCACGGCCATCAGCACGCCATCGGCTCGCGTCCATGTCGCCGGGCGACCATCGATCTGCACATTCCAGCCCTGATGCGCGCGATCGCCCAGGAGCATGACGCCGCCGTCCGGGGCATCGACGGTGATCGTGCGTGTGTCGTCGCCGACGGCTGACGCCACCACGCGGGCCGTCGAGGCAGGGGCATGTGAGGGAGGCGCGGCGAGCCAGGCCTCGCGCGCCGGGTCGAACGCCTGCGTATGCATCGCGGACGCGTGCGTGGAAGGGTCGCCAACATTTACACCGTCGACGAACCAGGCGCGCGGCCGGGCGTGCGGGTTTTCGTAGACGTTCAGATCGGCCGATCGGACGAGCACGGCGCCCGGGAATCGATCGGGTGCGACGGCAAACGATCGGAACCAGATCGTGCGTGCATCGTCGCGTCCGTCGATGCGCAGTCGCGTGCCGATCGCTGACGGTGATGCCGACGCGAGGAGCGTGGCGCTCGTCTCCGGATCGCTGCCTTCGCCGCGCAGCGTCACGACGATCGCGCGCGGCGGTGGTCCCCCAAGTGCGGGCCACGACAGGCGCCACCAGTCGTTGTCCCGAAGGTCGGCCTGTGCGGTGCGGCCTTCCGCCAGCACGCGTCCATCGTCGGTCGCGACGGTCCACGTCCAGTGCCCGCGATTGCGCCGTGCGTACGTGGCCGTCAGAAGATCGATGCCCCGGATGCCTTCGTGCCGCACCGGCACCTCGAAAATCACCGTGCGACCCTCCGCCAGCGGCTCGAGCGGCATGTATCCGCCGGCGCGCGGCGTCATGTCGATCGGTGCCGTGACGATGTACCGCACGCCGAGGACACCGAGCATCCGCAGGTCGAGCGTGTCGCGGTGGAGACCCACGTGGTCCCACTCGGCCGGCTGCGGTGTCCCCGTCGTTCCCGGCGGTGCCTGCGCGATGCGCAGGTAGTCCTGGTACGCCGCATCGCCGTGAAAGTCGAACCCCGTCACCGAGCGCAGCCCGAACAGACTCCAGACGTGGCCCTCGACCAGGTCGGCTGCCGTGTCGACCGGCGCGAGTCGCGTATCACCCGCGTGCGTGCGCAGCCAGTCGATCGTGGCGGTCGACGGGTAGTACCTGTCGCGTGCGACTGACGGATTGAATGCCTTGTGGGCCTGCACGAGATCGCCAGCCGCGAGCGCGACGAGCAGCAGGCCCCCCGCGGCGCGCACGCGGTGCGACGGCCACAGGCTCGCGGTCCCGAGGAGCGCGATCGTGAGCGTGCCGAGCCCCACGAAGCGGACCACCTGCAGCCGCTCGAACGGCTGCAGATGATGCGCGCGGATCTCGGGCAGGTACACGAGGAGTGCGGCTGCCGACACGGCGGCGAGTACGAGCCCCACGGACATGGGGCCGACGAGTTGTCGGAGTCGTCGGCGACGATCGGCCTGCGCCACCCACGCGTGGACGCCGATACCGGCGAGCACGGCGACACCGCATGCGGCGAGCGCATACCAGCGGAACGGGTTGGACTGCGCCTGCCCCGGCAGCGCCAGCAGCCATCGTCCGGGCGGAGCCCCGTACGCACGCGTCATCGCGAGCAGCGTCAGGCCCACGAACGTCCACCGCACCGATGACAGGTCGCGTGACAGGCGCGCGGATACGCCAAGTCCGGCGAGCAGCACCACGACGATGCCGAAGTAGGCGACGTGCTCGGGATAGCTGGCGGTGGCGTCGGGGTGCCACCAGTTGCCGCGGACCGGTGTCCCCCAGAAATCGGGCAGCGCGAGCGTGGCGAGGTTGGCCCACTCGGCGCCTTCCGCCGACACGACGCGCGCGCGGGCCGGCGAGTCGCTGAGCGACGCCAGCATCGGCCCAAGCGCTACGGCACCGAGCGCGAGGCCAAGCACGCCCCCGCCCACGCACGCCAGCAGACCGCGCGTGGTTGTGCCGGTGCTGGCGGCTGCCGCGCCTTCCTGATGGAGCGCGTGGCCGTGAGCCCGCGCGTCGTCGCCGGGCGTTTCCGGCCCGTGTGCGGCACTCCGGGCGTGCCAGATCTCGACGAGCGCATACACCCCTGCGCCCAACAGGCAGACCAGCATGGTGGCCATGTACGCGCCGAGCGCGAGGGCGCCGATTGCGAGCGCCAGGCCCGCGACGTCCCTCGCGTTGCCGCGCCTGACGCACCGCCGCACCTGTCGCAGCACCAGAGGCAGCCACGCGGCCACGGTCGGCATGGGCGCGCTGAGCCATGTGAGGAAGTGGCCGTTGAGCCCGTACGCGACGCCGCCCGCGGCAGCGCCGATGGCACCGATACCCAGCTCACGGAGGAACAGCCACATGGCGAGCGCGGCCACGAGCAGCCGCAGCGGGCCGTACCAGTTGACGGCGTCCTCGGCCGGCAGCAGGTGGAACGGCAGGCTGAATGGCGAGAACGCGCGACCGACGTCGAGACCATCGAAGAAGGCGGGCACGCCAGACAGCCGCGTGTCGTCGTAGTCGGGGAACGCCCCCGCCCGCAGCCGCGCGAAGTGCGTGGCCATCAACGGCTGGTGATAGAACGCCTCATCCGATCGCGTGGGATTGGTGGCCGCGCTCCGCGGTTCCTCGTAGGACCACGGATAGAACTGGTACACGAGATCGGCGGGCGAGAAGACCTCGCCATGACGCCACTCGCGCTCGAACAGCACGAGCAGCGCCGCGACCATGACCGCCAGTATCGGCAGCCATGCGATCCGCTGTCTCATCGTCGTCCGACGAGCGCGAACTGCGATGCCGCGCGACGGAGCCCCGGCACGGCGAGCCATGCCCTGTCGAAAGCGAAGACCGCGCGCCAGAGCGCGCGCGACTCGCTGCGCACGAGCCATGGCAGCGGGCCGCCGATCACGTCGATGTAGTCGATCCGGGTGGCGTGAAACCCTGCCTGTTCGGCTTCGGCCATCAGCACGAATGGATCCAGCGATGCCTCCTGTTCCGCGTGTACGGTGCTGCGCCGACGGAACCAGCGCTCCATCGCGCGGCGCAGGATCCCGCGCGCGTTCGGGTCGCGTACGTAGATCCAGCCGGATGGCGCGATCCATGTGGCGACGCGTGCCAGCAATGCCCGTCGCTGATCGGGCAGGAAATGGTGGAACACGCCCATCGCGTACACGACGTCGAACGCGCCGGGCTCGAACGCCTGGTTGTCGATGGCGCCCGCGATCACGGCGACGTTGTGGTGACCGGCGGCGCGCAGGCGCGCGCGTGCGGTGTCGGCGGCCGTGCTCGACAGCTCGACGGCGGTGATGTGGCCCACGAGTGGCGCGAGCGCGATCTCGTAGTCGCCGAGCCCCGCGCCGATCGACAGGACGCGCATGTCGGGACGCACGGGAACCTGTCGGAGGAACGCCGCCACGTTCCACGCAACGAGTTGTCGGAACCCTTCGCGCTCGAAGAACCGCTCACGCAGGGCGCGAGCGTACCACGCGTCCTCGTGTTCGCGCTCCTTGTCGATCATCGCGTCGTGCGACGTCACGCCCGCATCCTCCGCGCCGTCCACCAGCCCACATGCCACTCCCACGCCGCCGTGACACCGAACGCGACAACGGCGGGCCACAGCCGGAGCGGCGTCGTGGCCATGAGTACCCCAACGGCCATCAGCACGAGCAGCGCGTCGGCGACGGCCACGGCCGCCCGTGTTGCCGGTACGAGCAGCAGAGCCTGAGCCGCCACGCCCGCGGCGGTGAGCATCGGCAGATGATCGATCGCACGCCTGCGGCCGTGCCGCCACACGAGGCGGCGTTCCGCCGCCCCGTAACGCCGCATCATCCTCCTGAACCACGCCAACGTGCCAGGGCGATGGTGGTGGACCAGCGCAGACGGCACGTAGTAGAACGTCGCGCCGCGGGCCGCGAGCCGCAGATCGAGATCCACGTCTTCGCCGGGCCAGAAGTCCGGGCTGAAGCCGCCGGACGCGCGCACCGCGTCGATGCGGTAGGCGCTGCAGCAGCTCGGGTTGTGCTGCACGACACGCGGCCTGTCGTCGCCGCGCGTGTAGTCGCTCACGATGGACGCCACGCGGAAGAACGCCTGGAAGGCCTCGGCCGACGCCTCGCGCCCCGCTGTGAACACGTTGATCTGGCGTCCGCCGACACCCGTGGCGCCGCTCTGCCCGAGACCGTCGACGAGGGCGCGAACCCAGCCCGGCGCGGCCACGCAGTCACCGTCGGTGAACGCCACGATCTCGCCGCGCGCGGCGTCGATGCCGAGATTGCGCGCGACGGATGCGCCGACAGGGGGAGTCCGGATCACGCGGACGCCATGCGCGTCGCCAATCGCCGCCGTGGTATCGGTGGACCCATCGTCGACGAGGATCACCTCGACGTGCGGATGGTCCTGCGCGCGCAACGCCTCGAGGCAGGCCGGCAGGGTCGAGGCGTTGTTGCGTGCCGCGACGATCACGCTCACGAGCGGAGCCTCGGCCGACGCCGTGGATGGCGAGGTCACTTCGTGCGCGCCCGCCGTCGCGCGCGGCGAATCGCCACGGTGTTGCGCAGCGACATGCCGGCCCGCACGGGCCCCCAGCGCTTGAACGCCTCCATGTCGGCTTCCTTCACGCCCAGTCGCAGCGCCGCACGCTTCAGCCAGCGCGACGTCTTGTAGCTGCCGGCCAGGTGAGACCTGAACGCGTGAATCTGATCCTCGTGATCGGCAGCGAACTGCGGATCGGTCAGCCACGCGCGCAGCGGATCCACGACGCGATCCCACGTCATCTCACCGGCCACGGCGGCAAGCTGCGTGCGCGCGTCCGCACGGGCTCCCTCGTTGTCGAGCATCTCCAGAATCGCCTCGGCGAGCGCGTCGACATCGTCGGCGGGTACCGCCAACCCGAGACGTCGTTCGCGCACGAGGTGTCCGAAGTGATCGCCGTCCGTACAGACGATCGGGAGGCGCGCCCACAGGTAGTCGAGCATGCGCGTGCGATACGCGTAGCGCGTCTCGAGATGCGCGTGGTGCGTGCTCACGCCGAGGTCGGCTTCGAGCAGGTACAGCGCCCGCTCGTCGTACGGTACCCAGTCGTTGAAGATCACGTGCGTGCCGGAGACGCCGAGCGCTGCGGCGAGTCGTTGCGATCGCTCCACCACAGCCATGGGCGCCACGTGTGGATTCGGGTGCTTGACGCCCATGAAGAACAGCTTCACGTCATCGCGCCGGCGAGCGATGCGCGCGACGGCTGCAATCAGCGTTTCGGGATCCTGCCAGTCGAGCAGCGAGCCGCCCCAGAGCAGCACCTTGTCCGCTGGCGTGATGGCGGGATGCACGCCCTTCAGCACGGCAGGTGACAGTCCGCGATCGACGCGTGACCGGCGCGCGCGATCGGCGGCAGTGTCCACGCCCTCGGCGGGCAGGCCGAACGGCACGACGTCGATCAGGCGGCGCAGGTCCGCGTCGCGCGCGAGCGTGCGCGCGTTGACGCGGCCCGCGGTGTGCAGCGCGCCGAGCCAGAAGTCGCGTTGCCGTTCGCTGGCGCAGATGAAGAAATCGGCCTGCTGCAACTGCGCGTTCTGTACGCCAAGGATGGCGTCCGCCTCGGCATCGAACGCCGGCGTGGGAGGTGTGCCTCCGGCGCGATGCTGTTCGAGGTGCTCGATCGTGAACGGGCAGTAGAGGTCCGCCACGATGGGACACACGAGCGCGCGAAGGAATGGATACGACGTCAGCGCGAAGCCCTGCACGACGATGGCGTCGGCGGTGTCGGCCTGGGCCTTCAGCGACGCCGGAGTGGGTGTCGTCGGGTCGAACGGAACGAGCGCGACGCTGTCGTCGCGAATCTCGAGTGGCGCCGGCGCACAGACGGTGACGCGCGCGGTGCGGCTCAACGCGCGTGCCATCTCCAGCACGCGAATGGCCGGACCGGACATGCTGCCGCGCAGCGCTTCGTGCGTCACGAGCAGCACGTGCGGCCTGATGCCGAGCCGGGCGCGCAGGCCGAGCGTGTCGACGAGTGCCTTCTGCGTGTCGCGATACGAACGCCGGCCGTCCAGTTCCTGGAACGGACGCCCGAGGAAGGGCAGCACTTCATCGTCAGGCACGCGTCTGTGGCGCTGCTGTTCGTCGTGCAGTGACGTCAGGCGATCCCGATCCGCGAGCGTCGCGCCGATCGCCGCGAACTCGGGCATCGGAAGACTGGCGAGCACGCGCGTGGGAGAAGACGTTTCTGAGCGCGCATATACCTCAGGCGACACGCGATGCCGGCGGGCTGGTTCGAGCCACGGGCGCAGGAGATCGCGCAGCGGCGTGCGCAGCCACACGAGGTCCTGCGCCACGCGCAGCCCGGCGAGGACGAGCAGCGCGGGCAGCACGTGCGGGAGCGTGCGGTCGTCGTAATTGCGCAGCGCGATCCAGAGCGCGTTGCGTGCGAGCACGAAGCGCTTGTGCGCGTGCGGCTGCGTGCTCACCGTGGCGCCGTGCCTGTGATACGCCACGGCATCGGGCACCGTGCGGATCACGTGTCCGGCCATGCGCAGGCGCCAGCCCAGATCGATGTCGTCGTAGTAGGCAAAGAGCGCCGGATCGAAGCCGCCCGCCTCCTCGTACGCGCGCCGCGTCACGGCGAAGGCGCCGCCGTTCGGAAAGAAGGACTCGGCGAGCGCCATGCCCGGCACGAAGGGATCGCCGTAATGCTCCTGGAACCCGCGTGCCTCGAGACTCGCGGTGCCGCGCACGAAGTCGATGCGGGAGCCGTCCCAGCTCATCACGCGCGCAGCGGCGCACGCCACGCGACGATCGAGCGCGTCGACCAGCCGCGTCACGAACGTCGGCTCGAACTTCATGTCGTTGTTCACGAACACGAAGACGTCGCCGGTCGCGGCATCGACACCGGCGGCGTTGCCACCCGTGAACCCGCGATTTTCGGCAAGCGCCACCACCCGCACCTGCGGGACGTGCTCGGCGAGCCACGCGCGGCTGTCGTCGGTGGAGCCGTTGTCCACGCAGATCAGTTCGAGCTGGTCGTGCGGATAGTCGCTCGCGAGCAGCGACGAGAAGCAGTCATGGAGATGCCGGCGGCCGTTCCAGTTGACGACGATGACCGATACGCGGGGAGGGGTGAGGGGTAGTCCGGTGTCGATGGCGGGCGATGATGCCGGTGCTTCGACGGGAGTGGGCGTGTGACCGAGGCCGGCTGCGTCGCGGGTGCGCACGAGGCCGGGCATGTCGCGCGTGAACGCCTGCAGCGCCGCGAGCGGAATCGCCGTGCCTGCCTCGTCGGCGGGCCAGAGGGCGTCGGGTGGAGGTCCACCGAGCCGCGTGCGCAGTCGCGTGACCAGCGACGCGCGGCCCCAGTCACCGCCAAACGAGACCTGCGCGGCGTCGAGTCCTGTTGCGTTCCACGCCGAGGCGAGCAGCGCAGCCACCGGCGCGGTGAGTGCCGCACCGAGCGCGCCGGGCGAGGTGTGGAGGAAGGCGAGCCGCAGGGCGTTGCGCCACCGGAGGAACGTCTCGAACGCCGGTGCGTACGGATACGTGCGTGCAGTCACCCTGACGTTGGCGAGCGGCAGACGTGCGACAGTGCGGCCCGTCCGTTCGAGGCGCGCCGCGAGATCCTGGACGATGCCGAACGACCACAGCGCGGCGTCCGGGCCTCCGACGTCGAGCAGCGACTGCCGTCGCGCGCTCCACAGCGGCGGGTCATCGAGCGCCGGTATGCCGGACGTGCACGCGTGTGCCAGCCCCTGGCCTCCATCCGGATAGGGTTCCTGGGCGGGCACGGCCATGTCCGCTGACTCGAGTGCGGCCACTGCCTGCCTGAGCGTCTCGTCGTTCGGGACGGCATGGACGTCCACGACGAGAACGTGCGCGGCGGTCGTCCGCGCGAGGCCGGCGGCGATCGTGACGGCGGCACCGCGCGGTGCAGACATCTCGTCGCGCGCCAGCACGATGTCCACGTCGCGGTGGAGCGCACGCGCGAGCCGCGTGCGCCAGGCTGTGCCCGCGTCTGCCGCGGGCCAGTGCGCGCCATGGATGATGGCGGCGAGGTCGGGGGCGCTCACGACCCGACGGGCTCCCGTGCGTCTGCCGGAGTCACGCTCCACGTGCCGTCGAGGGTGATCTTCCCGAAGCGTTCGTTCGTGCCGCCTTCGACGACGGTGAACGTTGCGACACGCTCGCGATGATCGAGCGGATCCACGAGGTGGTGGTCGTAGGCCGATACGGCGAGCACGTAGCGACCCGGCAGCAGCGGGAGGTGCGCGATGCGGTACCTCACTTCGCCGTCGCCTTCGACGGCCTCGATTGCGAGGCCGTTCATGCGCGTGTTGGGCCCCGTGAGATGGGTGCCGTCCTCGTGGTACAACGCGAGGCCGAAGACAGGGCGTTCGTACCTGTGAGCCGCGCGATAGTCGAAGGCGATCGTCAGCGCCTCGCCCGTTCGTCGCGACGTGACAGGTACGTCGTCATCGTCGAGCAGCCTGACGCGCGGGAGTTCGATCTCGCGTGAGCCCCAGCGGTACTCGCCGGCGACGTCGCCGCTGGCCGCCGCGATCTGGTGATAGCGGGAGATGACGTCGACGGCCGTGCCGAGCGCCACCAGTTCGCCACGTTGCAGGAGGCACGCGCGCGAGCACAACCGCTCCACGAGCAGCAGATCGTGCGACACGATGATCACCGTGACACCCTGCTCCTGGAACGCCTGGATCTTGCGGAGGCACTTGCGCTGGAAGGCCTCGTCGCCCACGGCCAGCGCCTCGTCCACCAGCACGATCTCGGGATCGAGGTGCGCGGCCACCGAGAAGCCGAGGCGCATGTACATGCCCGACGAGTAGTTGCGCACCGGTGTGTCGATGAAGCGGTCGAGCTCGGCGAACGCGACGATCTCGTCGAACTTCCGGCGAATCACCGCCGACGGCACGCCGTGCAGCGCGGCGTTCAGGAAGATGTTGTCGCGACCCGAGAGATCGGGACTGAAACCGGCGCCGAGTTCGAGCAGCGACGTGAGCCGGCCGTTGGTCGCGACGGTCCCGCCGTCGGGCTCGAGGATGCCCGCCACGATCTGGAGCAGCGTGCTCTTGCCGCAGCCGTTGTGGCCGATGAGGCCGAGCGTCTCGCCTCGCGCCACGTCGACCGAGACGTCGCGCAGCGCCCAGAACGTCTCGTGGGCGCCGCGGTTGCCGCCGACGAGCCCGAGCATCCGCTCCTTGAGGCCGCTTCCGCCCTGGTGGACGAGCGTGAAGCGCTTGGAGACGTTGCGGACCGAGACCGCCGGGGCAGGCACCGGGAGAGTATAGCGACGGCCGCGTCAGCGCCCGCGGATCCAGTCCTCGGTGACGATGGCGTGGTTGATCGCCGTGCGCGAGTCAGACGTGTAGATCAGGTGAATCCTGCCATCGGCGCCCTGAAAGGCAATCGGGTACGCGTAGCTGTTGTCGCCCGACGCCAGCGCCCGCTTGATTGGCCACGTCCTGTCGCCATCGTCGGAGAGTGCGAGCATGAGCGGCGTGCGCTGCCACATGTGGTCGTTGTAGGCCAGCAGCAGCGCGCCCGACGAGAGCTTCAGGAAGTCGAGCGCGGAATTCGGGTTGGGAAATGCGCTGTTGCGGCCGTCGGACCACGTGCGTCCGCCGTCCTTCGATTCCGCGCGGATCGCCCAGCCGTCCTCGACGGGGCCATAGCCGCCGCCGCGCCGGGCGTAGGCGATGAGGTGATCGGGTTCGAGTTCGACGACGGCAGGCTGGATGTTGCCGTTCGCGGATCGGATCTCGCCGAGCGAGGTCCATGCCTGCGTCGCGGGATCGAACCTGAGGAACCGCGATGTGCTCTTCGGGCCCACGAGTTCCGTGTCTTCGCCGTCTTCGAGATACACGGGGAGGAGATAGCTGCCGTCGTGGAGCACGATGGGGCGGTTGCGCACCATCATCCCGGCTTCCAGCGCGAGCGGGAAGGCGTCGGACCATGTGGCGGCCATGTCTCGCGAGACCTTGGCCTGGATGCGCGACGTGCCCCACGTCTCACCGAAGCGCACCACGTAGAAGAGCCACACGAGGCCGTCGGGGGCCTGCCAGATCACGCCGTTGCCGACGGACCGGAACGGATCGCGTGCGATGGAGACGGGTGTGCTCCACGTGGTCTCACCCTTCTTCAGGCGCGCGCCGAACACCGTCGTGTCGCGGGCGTACTCGCCCTGGCCTCCGTAGTACACGAGATACAGGTCGCCGTTGGAGAGCTCGGTCAGGCAGGCCGGGTGCTTGTATGGACCTGTCGGCGTCTCGGGACCGAAGACCTTGGTGACGATGGGGCGCGGGGCGCTCTGCGCCCGTGCCGGGATGAGCCCGGCGGCGAGGACCGCGCACGTGAGGCCGGCAAGCAGTAGGTGACGCATCAGGACGTACAATACGCCGACACGGATGACACCTCGTAGTCCCAGCCCCCCGGGTCCCGCCGCGCGTGTGTCCGACGCGCGGGCGCGGGACGACAAGTACTACTCGAAGGTGATCGGTCGCGCGCTCGACATCATGGCCGTCCTGCGCACGCACGAGCAACCGCTCGGACTGGCCGAGGTCGGGGGCCGGGTGGGGCTGGCCAAGAGCTCCGTATTCCGGCTCCTGCACACGCTGGAAGTCTCGGGCTACGTCGAGCGGACCGCCGACGGTGCGTACGCGCTCGCCACCGACCTGCGGATGTGGGGCGACGGCCGGCGCGTGTCAGCACTCGTGGACGCCGCCATGCCGCAGATGCGTGCGTTGAGCCGCGAGTTCCACGAGACCATCACGCTGGCCATGCACTTGGACAACCGCATCGAGGTGGTGGCCACGCTCGACAGCCCGCAGCTCATTCGCATGGGCAACATCGTGGGCCGCATCCTGCCGCCGCACGCCAGTTCGCTCGGCAAGGCCATCACGGCGCACCAGTCAGACGAAGTGGCCGAACGCCTGCAGCGGAGCTACGGTGCGCACAGGTTCACCGATCACACCATCACCGACGAGATCGCGCTGAAGCAGGAATTCGAGCGCGTGCGGAAGGACGGGTACTCGGTGGATGCCGAAGAAAGCGTGCTCGAAGGCTGCTGCTTCGGTGCGCCCATCGCCGGTCCCGATGGCGTCGTCTTCGGCGCGATCAGTCTGTCGATGCCGAAGATGCGCCTTCGCGACGAGGCCAGGCAGGCGCAGATCATCGACGCCGTCCGTAGCGCCGCCACCCAGACGGCCAAGGCCCTGACACGCACCTGACGCACGCACCCTGTTGGCAAGGGCGCGGGGCCTGTCGTCGGACAGCCCCACCCGTCCTCGACGCGAACAGCCCTTGTACGGGAGACGCGCCTGCGCGCGGGCGGGGCGGCCCCGTCCGACGCCACCCGCGCCCGCGGCGGGCCGGCCTTGCCCGCCTCCGCTCGAAGGGTTTGCCATTTGTAAAACAGGTGATGTAGAAATGAAACATCTTTCAAAATGGCATCCACGCGCTCCCGCCCGGAGGCATTCTCCATGTACGCCCGCGTTCGCTCGACAGTGGCCTTCCTCACCTGGTTGTGGGCCTTCTCGGCGCCCGTGTTCGCACAAGGCGTCGTCCCGCAACCGCTCGATCTCACCACCGCAACCATCGTCGTGGCCGCGGATGCCACGCCGCGCGAGCGCACGGCCGCGACCATGCTCCTCGAAGAAGTGCAGCGCCGCTCGTTGGCGCGCTGGTCGATCGCCGACCGCGTGACAAGTGGTGCGGCGATCCACGTCGGCCGGCTGGCCACGCTGCGACGCGGACCGCTGGCCTCGCGACTCTCGGGCCCCGCACCGGGCGTCGAAGGTTATCGCGTCAGCGGTGCGCCGGGCAGCGTCGTTGTCGCCGGTACCGATGAACGCGGCGTGCTGTTCGGTGTGGGTAAGCTCCTGCGGACGCTTCACATCGCGCACGATCGCGTGACGCTTCCCGCCGGGGTCGACGTCACCGAGACACCCGTGGTCGCGATGCGCGGGCATCAGCTCGGGTATCGCCCGAAGACCAACTCCTACGACGCGTGGGACGTGCCGCAGTGGGAGCAGTACATCCGCGACCTCGCGGTGTTCGGCACCAACGCCATCGAACTCATTCCACCGCGATCGGACGATGACACCGACAGTCCGCACTTCCCGCGTCCGCAGATCGACATGATGGTCGAGATGTCCCGGCTTGCCGACAAGTACGGCCTGGACGTGTGGGTGTGGTACCCGGCGCTCGACGACGACTACACGACTGACGCCAACATCGCGAAGGCCGTCGCCGAGTGGGACGGAGTGCTGAAGCAACTGCCGCGTGTCGACGCGATCTTCGTGCCCGGCGGCGATCCGGGCCACACAGAGCCGTCGGCCATGTTCCGGTTGCTCGACGCGCAGACGGCCGCCATCCGCAGGCACCATCCGAAGTTCCAGATGTGGCTGTCGCCGCAGGGGTTCACGGCGCAGTGGATGGAGACCTTCTACGGCCTGATGGCCAAGCAGCCCGCCTGGCTCACCGGCATCGTCATCGGCCCGCAGAACCGCGACTCGCTCTCGACTGTGCGATCGCGCATCCCGAAGCAGTACAAGCTGCGCCGCTATCCAGACATCACGCACACGATTCGAGCCGAGTATCCCGTGCCGCTGTGGGATGTGGCGTACGCGCGCGTGCTCGATCGCGAAGTGATCAACCCGCGCCCGCTCGATCAGCAGGCTGCATTCACGCGCTGGCTGACTGTCGCGCCGGACTTCCTCACGTACTCGGAAGGCTGCAACGACGACCTGAACAAGATCGTCTGGAGCGCCCTCGGCTGGAACCCGAAGGGCGACGTGCACCAGGCCGTGCGCGAATACGCGCGCTACTTCGTGGGGCCTGCCTACGCCGAGCCGCTCGCCGACGGCATCTTCTCGCTCGAAGAGAACTGGCGCGGCCCGTTGGCGGGCAACGTGGGCGTGGACCGCACCCTCGAGAAGTTCCAGACGATGGAGCGCAACGCGGCGCCGCGCGACCTCCTGAACTGGCGCTTCCAGCAGTTGCTCTATCGCGCCTACTACGACGCGTTCATCAAGCGGCGCCTGCTGCACGAGCAGGCGGTGCAGGCGCAGGCCACGACGGCGCTTGCGTCGGCAGCGGGCGTCGGGACGATGGCGGCGATGGCCGACGCCGAGCGCGTGCTGGCGGCGTCGACGCAGCCGGTGGCACCCGAACTGCGCACGCGCGTGTTCCAGCTGGCCGAGGCGCTCTACCAGAGCATCCGCATGCAGTTGTCGGTGCCGCTGTATCGCGCGATCGGCATCGGCCGCGGTGCCAATCTCGATCTGATCGACGTGCCGCTGAACGATCGCGTGTGGTTGACCGAGCGCTTCGCTGAGATCCGCGCGTTGCCCGCCGAGCGCGAGCGCCTCGCGGCGGTGAATCGCATCGTGCGCTGGACCGATCCCGGCCCAGGCGGGTTCTACGACGACCTTGGAGCGCCCGGTCTGCAGCCCCATCTGGTGGCGCCGCCCGCGTTCAGGGACGATCCCGGACCGTATCATTCGGGTCTCACGGGCTTCGGGTCGCAGCCCAACTGGCGGTTGTCGTGGATGAGCCACGCCGAAGCGTTCTACGATGGCGCGCTGAAGATGACGTACGGGGACCTCGACCCCGCGGCGCAATACCGCGTGCGCGTGGTCTATGCCGGCGACATCTACAGCCAGAACGTGCGCATTCGTCTGGCGGCAGACGAGGCGCACGAGGTACACGGTCCGATCGCCAAGCCGTCGCCTGTTGCACCGGTGGAGTTCGCGATCCCGAAGGCCGCGACGGCCGATGGGAAGCTGACGCTCACATGGCGGATCAACGACGGCATCGGGGGCTCGGGGCGAGGCAACCAGGTCGCCGAGGTCTGGCTGCTCAAGGACACTGACGCGAAGTGAGCATGGCGACGACAGGGACGCGGTGGGTCAACCCGGTGAAGGCGCGCCTCGCGCGAGGCGAGTACGTGGTGGGCATGCCCGTGACGTCGACGAGCCTCGACGTGGCGGCGCTCGCCGCACGAGCCGGGTTCGACTTCCTGTGGGTGGAGATGGAGCACGGGCCCATCACGCTCGAGACCCTGCGTCACATCGTGCTGGCCACGCGTGGACTGCCGGCCGTGCCCATCGCGCGCATCCCCGCGGGCGAGACGTGGATGGCCAAGCGCGTGCTCGACCAGGGGGTCCACGGCGTGGTGGCGCCGTTCATGAGCACGCCGGCTGCGGCCGAGCAACTCTCGCGTGCGTGCCGCTATCCGCCGCGGGGCCGTCGCGGTTCGGGCTCCGGTCTGGCTGAAGGGACGTGGCCCGCCGTGCCGTCGTACTTCGACTCGGCCGACGATCAGGTGCTCGTGGTGGCCGTGATCGAAGACGTCGAGGGCGTGGAGCACTGCGAGGCGATCGCGGCGGTCGAGGGCATCGACGTGTTGTTCGTCGGGGCGAGCGATCTCTCGTTCTCGATGGGGCTGCGTGGCGACATGACGCACCCGGACGTGCTGAAGGCCGCCGATCGCGTGCGCGACGCGGCGGTGCGACACGGCAAGTACTGCGGGCGTCCCGTGGGGTCGCCCGAGTCGCTGCAGCGCTTCGCCGACGAGGGCTATCGCCTGTTTCACGCCGCGTCGGACCTGACGATCTTCGCCGAAGGCGCCCGCGCGTGGCTCGGGCCCCTCGGCCGCTCGACAGGGGGTGCGCGTGCGGCGTATTGAGGGGACGGCCGGGCTCGGAGAGCCGGCCCTACCTACTGCGAACGAGGCAGAAGGGGCAGGTAGGGCCGGCCCTCCGAGATCAGGTGGGGCCGACTCTGCGAGATTGGGTAGGGCCGGCTCTCCGAGCCCGGCCGCGGTGAGCCTGTTCACGCGTCGACAATTCCTGACGGCTGGAGCCGTAGTGCTCGCGGCGGGGTGCGCGCGGCAGGAGTCTCCCTGGCCCTCGCGTGAGGTGCGCGTCATCGTGCACGCGCCCCCGGGCGGGATGTCCGACACGGTGGCGCGCTTCACGTCGCGCGGACTCGACGAACGTCTCGGCGTGCCGGTCCTTTGCGAGAACCGCGTTGGCGCCATGGGGGCCGTCGCGTTCTCGGCGGTGAAGTACGCGGCGCCGGATGGCTACCTGATCGGCTACGCGCCCGTGGAACTCGCCGTCGTGCCGCATCTGCGCTACGTCGACCTCTCGACGGGCGACTTCGATCTCCTGGCCCGCCATCACAGGGCGCCCGCCGCACTCGCCGTTGCGTCAGACTCACCTTACACGACGCTTGCGGCGTTCCTCGACGCGCTGCGCGGTGGCGCGCGCATCAAGCTGGGCACGGCGGGGCCGCTCAGCGTGTGGCACCTCGGTGCGCTCGCGCTCGGCCGCCACCTCGATCGGACGTTCATCTACGCACCGTTCCCAGGGTCGGGCCCGGCGACGACGGCGCTGCTCGGCGGCCATGTGGACGCGGTGATGGCCGGCGTGCCCGAGGTGCAGGCGCTCGTGCGGGGCGGTGCGGTGCGCCTGCTCGGCATCATGGGCGAGGCCTCGTCGCCCGTGTTCCCTGACGTGCCGACGTTCCGCGACGCGGGCCTCGACCTGATCTTCGAGGCGTGGGGCGGATTCATGATGCCGCGCGGCGTGGCACCCGGGACGCTCGCGCGCCTGGAACAGGACGTCCTCGCGGCGTTCGATCTGCCGGCGTTCCGCACGTACTGCGATACCGCCGGTCTCGACGTCCAGCCGCTCGACGCGGAGGGTTTCCGCGCGTTCGTCGATCGGGAATCAGCGCGATACGCGCGCCTCGTGCGCGAGTTCGGATTCGTGAGCTGATGGCGGGCCCGCGCCTGGTCGCCGCCGTGCTCGCGGTGTTTGCGCTTGCCATCCTCGCGGCGACGATCGGCTATCCGGGCGGATCGCAGGGCGTCCCCGGACCGGCTGTCGTCCCGCGGCTCCTCGGCGTGTCGCTGCTCGTCATCGGGCTGCTGCTGGTGCGATCGCCCGGCAGCGGTGCGCCGCGCCTCGTGCGTCATCAGGTGGCGATCGCCGCGACGATGGCCGTGCTCGTCGTGTACGTCACCCTGTGGCGCACGGTGCCGTACGGCGTGCTCACGGGCCTGGCCTTGCTGGCGTTCATGCGGCTCACGGGGCTCGGCTGGCGCGGCGCGATCGTCGCGGCGGCGATCATGGCCACCGCGCTCCAACTCCTCTTCGAGCGCGGGCTCGGCGTGAGGTTCCAGTAGATGCCGGGCGATCCGATGCTCCTGCTGGCGCCGCTGCTGTCGGTCGACGCCTGGTTCTACGTGCTCATCGGCGTTGGACTCGGCGTGTTGTTCGGCAGCCTTCCCGGCTTCACGGCCACGATGGGACTGGCGGTGCTGACGCCGTTCACGTTCTGGGTCGCGCCCGATCAGGCCATGGCGATGCTGCTGGGGCTGCTCGTGTCGGCGATCTTCAGCGGCGGCGTGCCCGCGATTCTCCTCAACACGCCGGGCACGCCCGCGTCGATCGCGATGACCTGGGATGGCCATCCGCTCGCGCGACAGGGGCGCGCGGGTCTTGCGCTCGGTCTCAACGCCATCGGCGCGTTCCTCGGCATCTTCCTCAGCCTCGTCGTCCTGCTGATCGCGGCGCTGCCGTTGTCGCGCCTCGCGCTGCGGTTCGGGCCCGCGGAGTACTTCGCCGTCGCAGTCTTCGGTCTCAGCACGATCGTCGGCGTATCCGGCGGGTCGATGCTGAAGGGCCTGGCGACGGGCATCATCGGCCTGCTGCTCGCCGTGATCGGCCTCGACGCGATCACCGGGTATCCGCGCTTCACCTTCGGACAGCCGGAACTGCTCGACGGTGTGTCGTTCATCCCCGTGATGGTGGGACTCTTCGGCATCGCGGAGGTCTTCACGCAGATGGGCGCGCCGCCCCGCCAGCAGCTCGACGCGCGTACGCAGACGGCCGGCATGCTGCCCACGCGGGAAGAGTCGCGCACGCTCTGGTCGCACGGACTGCGCGGCTCGCTGATGGGGATCTGGATCGGCATCATGCCGGCCGCCGGCGCCGACGTCGGTGCGATCCTCGCCTGGGATCAGAGCCGTCGCTTCTCGAAGACGCCGGAGCGCTTCGGCAAGGGGTCGCTCGAAGGACTGATCGCCGCGACGACCGGTGCCAACGCGGGCATCGGCGGCTCGCTCGTGACGACGCTCGCACTCGGGATCCCGGGCGATTCGGCGGCGGCCGTGTTGATCGGCGCGCTGCTGATGCACGGCCTGCAGCCAGGCCCGCTGCTGTTCCGCAATCGTCCGGACCTGGTCGCCACGATCGTCGCGCTCGTGTTCATGGCGTCGCTCATCACGCTCGTGTGGGGCCTCATCGGCGCGCGCGTGCTGGCGAAGATCCTCAGGATTCGCGATCAGTATCTGTGGGCCACGGTGCTGGCCGTCGCCCTCGGCGGCAGCTACGCGCTCAATCAGTCGACGGGCGATGTGTGGACGGCGCTCATCGCCGGTGTGTTCGGATTCCTGCTGCGACAACAGGGCTTCCCGATGGGACCGCTGGTGCTCGCGCTCATCCTCGGCCCGATGGCCGAGTCGAACCTGCGCCGCGCGCTCGCGCTGTCGGAAGGTTCGCTCGCGACATTCGTCACGCGCCCGATCTCGCTCCTGTTCCTGGTCCTCGCCGCCCTGACGCTCCTGTGGCCCCTCTTCTCCCGCAAGAGCACCGACAGCCGGCTTCCTGACTCGTCGGTCCCGGACGGCGACACGTTGTAGGGACGGGACCACCAAGGTGCGGCTACACCTGAACCTGCGCTACCTCCACACCGTCGCGGCGATGTAGCGTTCGGGGCCTGACTGGTCGTTGAAGTAGTACACCGACACGATGCGGCCGTCGGGGCGGATGACGGACCGGGGATAGCCGAGGTCCCAGTCCGCGGCGCCTTCACGCAGCGTGCGCGGCGACGACCACGTGACGCCCGCATCGTCGCTCGTCACCACGCAGATGCTGAACGGCGCGGCGCGCAACCCGTACACGCAGCAGAGACCTCCCGTTGCGAGCCGCAGCAGGCTTGCCGGATTGCCGCGGCCTGTATCGGCGACGACGATGCCGGCCGACGTCCATGTGAGGCCAGCATCACGACTGCGATAGCCCTCGACGTGATGCTGCGTGCCGTCGTTGCGCCTGATGGCGGTGTAGAGATGCCCGCCGCCCAGTGACACCGTCGACGGCATGATGCGATAGCCGTCGCTTTCGGGTCCGATCCAGCCGAGTCGCTCCCAGGTGAGCCCGCCGTCGCGCGTGCGCAGCGTGAGTGGACGGCCTTCCCTGCCGTTGGTCTTGAGCGCCGTGATGAACACCAGCAGTTCGCGCGGCCCGACGACGAGATGGTCGGTACGCGGATCGAGTCCCGGCGTGTCGAACGCGGGGATCTGATACGGCCCTGACCACTGGCGACCTCGATCGCGCCCGACGTACATCCACGCGCCGGGCGTGCCGTGCGAGGCGCGGAAGGTGAGTGCCAGTCC
This sequence comes from Acidobacteriota bacterium, assembly GCA_020845575.1. Classification (NCBI taxonomy): domain Bacteria; kingdom Pseudomonadati; phylum Acidobacteriota; species Acidobacteriota bacterium. The sequence goes on from JADLFL010000055.1 coordinate 25,929, forward strand.
AGGCGACGTGAAGTCGAGCGGCGCTGACAACGTCTGCACAGTTGGGAGGCGCAGCGGCTCGCCCGTGACGGCGCGACGTTCGGGGCGCGGCGGCGGTTGCAGCGTCGCGGGGACTTCGAGCGCCCACGTGCGCCCGCCGTCGAGCGACCGCGACAGCACGTGCTGTTCACCGGCGGATCTGTCGATCGGGTGGCGATTCGGATCGCCCGTCTTCAACACGCCGGCCGTGAACCCGACGAGGATTTCGTCGCCCCAGTTCCAGATGCCGTGGTTGGCCGGCCACCCGCCGTAGCGCCCCTTCTCGCGCCAGACAGTGACGTGCTCGACGTCAGGCGCCGCCGACGTGCCGAGAAGGGCCGGGCTCGCAGAGCCGACCCTGCCAACGACGAGCAGACCGGAGGACGTGAAGAGAAACGCGCGTCGATTCATACCGTTCGCCAGGGGCTGGAGCCCCCGGCCTCCATTCGCCCGGTCGGTTGCCGGTTGCCCGTTGCCGGTTGCCGACCCCATCACCCCGCGCGCGTGAGACCGAGGACCTGTTGGACGCGTGCCAGCCAGCCTGGCGCCCAGGCCAGGTACGCGTCGCGCTGGGCGGCGCGGCGTGGCGAGAGGGGCAAGGGCGTCGGCCCGATGGCGAGCCCGCGCGCTTCGAGACCGACGCGGATTCCCCACGGCGTGGGGAACTGTCCCTGCTGCGCGAACAGCTCCTGCACGAGCGGTTGCAGCACATCGAGCGCGGCCGCGTCCTTCTCGCGCGCGGCGCGCATGAGCGCGAGCATCAACTCCGGATGCGCACCGGCCGTCCCCGAGATGACGCCATTCCATCCCGCCGTCATCGCCTCCACCAGCACCGCATCGTCGCCCACCATCAGCCGCCATGGCGCGCCGCCGCGCGCGTCGGCGAGTTGTGAAAGGCGATCGCGCTGGCCGCTGCTGTCCTTGATCCCGATGACGTGCGGCGCGTTCGTGAAGAGCCGCAGGATCGTCTCCGTGGCGAGCGGCGTGGTGAACGACGGCAGGTCGTAGAGCAGGACCGGACCGCCGATCGCGTCGGCGGCTTCCAGGCAGAACGCTTCCAGATCGTCCTGGGCGTACGGGAAGAACAGCGGCATCGAGAGCAGCACCGCGCGCGCGCCCGCATCGAGCGCGGTGCGGCCGAGCGGCACGACGTCGAGGGGGGCGGCGGCACCGATGCCCACGAGGAAGCGCGAGCCCACGCGTGCGGCCGTCCTGTGGATCAGCGCGACGCGCTCCTCGCGCGTCGCGTGCGCGTACTCCGCGGTGGCGCCGCCAAGACAGATGCCGTCGACGCCGGCGGCCAGCAGGAGATCGAGCACGCGATCGAACGCGGCGTGATCGACGGAGCCGGCCTGCGTCCGCGGCGTGACAGCCGCGGCATACAGGCCGGAGATGGAGGGAGGCGCGAGTGCCTCCGTCTCGGGAGCCGAGTCAGACACGATGGTCCTCAGAACCACACGCGAAGCGCGAGATGCAGGATGCGCGGATCGCTACCGCCTCCCGCAGCCGACGCTCCGGTGATGCGGCCGAAGTTGCCCGACGAGCGGTTGCCGTCCGGCAGGTTGAAGTTCGTGCGAGTGAACACGTTGTGTTCATGTCCGCGTCCTTGCCCCACACGCATCCGCCCCGAGTTGGGAGGGGACGCGGAGCGGAGAACGGCATCCGTCCGTTCATCAGCGTGTCGAGGCCACACCATGAAACTCCCGAGCCCGAGTCGTGTCAATCGAAATTTGGTACGGCGGCCGCATTTTTGAAACGAGGTACCGATCGTTGAAAACCTGCCGTCGCCTGAGGCCTAATGACCGGCAACCGGCAAACCGGCAACTGGCAACCGGGTCGTCCACATCCTTCGTCCTCCGTCTTCGGTCCTCTCATGCTTGACCACTTGATTGCTCGTCCACTGCGCATCGGCCTGCTTGATTTCGGAGACGGTCGCGACTTCCTGAGTCAGCCGCTCGCGCCCGTGCAGCGGCAGTTCCGCGACGCGCTGGCCGCGAAGCTGCGCGCCGACGGACACGACGTGCGTCTGGGCGACGATGTGATCTGGCGCAATGACATCGCGGTGCGCAACGGCAAGGCGATGGCGGCGGCCGACGTCGACGCCGTCATCTTCAACTTCTCCGTGTGGGCCTGGCCGCAGTACGCACGCGTGGCCGCGCAGTTCTGCCCGCAACCCATCGCGATGTTCGCGAGTGTCAACCCGCAGTACCCCGGTCTGGTCGGCATGCTCGCCAACGCGGGGTCGCTCGATCAGGCAGGCATCCGCTTCACCAAGACGTTCGGCGATCTCGAAGACCCGGCCGTCTACGGGGCGCTCGTATCGCGTGTGCGCGCCGTGGCTGCCGCGCGCCGGCTGCGCGGCCTGACCTATGCCCTCATCGGCGGCCGCTCGCTCGGCATCGACACGACGGTGATCGATCCCGCGCAGTGGATGTCCGAGTTCGGCATCGATGTCGATCACATCGATCAGTACGAGCTCGTCCGTCGCGCCGAGCAGGAACTGGCGACGGGCACGCGCGTGGAGCCCGCGCTCGCGTACCTGAAGCAGCACGTCGGCAGGATTCACTGGACGGCGCCAGACGCCACCTTCCGCCTCACCGAGGACCTCCTTCGTCGTCAGCTCGGGATGTACTACGGGGCGATCGACCTCATCGAGGAGTTCGGCTACGACTTCTGCGGCATCAAGGGGCAGCGGGAGCTGACGGAACACTTCGCGACGGCCGACGTGGCCGAGGCGTTCCTCAACGACCCGTATCATCCCGACGGCACGCCGAAGCCGTCGATCGTGTGCTCGACGGAAGCCGACTCCGACGCCGCGCTGACGATGCAGATCTTCAAGCACCTGGCCGGCACGCCGGTGCTGTTTGCCGACGTGCGGCACTACCACGCCGATCTGGGCCTGTGGGATCTGTGCAACAGCGGCGAGCATGCGACGTACTTCGCGGGCCACAGCCAGGACCCGGTGGTGAACCTCGCGAAAACGGAGTTCCGTCCGCAGGGCTTCTATTTCCCCGCCGGTGGTGCGGCGGTCTATCACGTGGCCGCGCCGGGTCCCGTGACGCTGGCGCGCCTCACGCGCCGCGCGGGACGCTATCGGATGGTGGCGTTCCGTGCCGAGTTCGCGGACCTCGGCGATCGTGCGCACGACGTGGCGGCGATCAGCCAGGACAACTGGCCGCACGCCTTCGCGAAGTTCGCGTGTACGCCCGACGCGTTCATCCAGGCGTTCAACTGCAATCACATCCACGGCGTGTACGGCGACTGCCTGGCCGAACTCCAGGGTGTGTGCGACGTGCTGGGCGTGGAGTGCGAGGTACTCGACTGACATCGTGAGATTTCTCCTGCTGTACGCCGCGCTCCTCGCCTGGCAGATCGATCGCTGGTGCTTCACGCCGCACGGAATCGTGTCGACGTGGCAGGAACGCGCGTCCGCGGTGCGCGTGTCGGCGGGATCGCCGGGCGGCGTGACGCAGTCGTTCACCATGGGAGCCGATGGCTTCGATGGCGTGTGGCTGCGGCCGCGGGCTGTTGACGGCGGCGCGCCGCGTGGCCTGCTCGTCGTCGATCTGGAGACAGGGCAGGACGGCGCGCGCCGGCGCGTCGAGCGCGTGACGGTGCCCGCTGCCGATGCGGTGAAGCGGTCGTCACTGCACGTGCGATTCACGCCCGTGCGTCATTCGCGTGGCGTGCCGTACGCGATCACCATCAGGCACCTGCAGGGCGACGGCGGGACGGCGATCGATCTGGCGGCCAGCCGCGTCGACGCCTTGCGCGACGGGCGGTTGTTCGCCGATGGGCGGGAACAGTGGGGCGATCTCGTCTTCGAGACCTCTTCCCGGCGGGCGACGTTGCCGTACTGGATGCACGAGGTCCTGCGGCCCTGGCCCCGATGGGTGGCCACATGGCCGGTTGTCGGCGGAGGGTTGCTCGCGTTCAACGTGCTGCTCGCGTGGGCGTGCGCGCGCGCCACGCGCGGCGATGCGCGCGTCAATCCGGAGGACGAGGCTGTCGCGCGACCTGGCGCGGCCCTGCCACTTGCGAAGGCCGTGCTCGCGGCGTGCTCGGTGGCGGGTGTGGTGGTTGCCGCGGTGCCGACCGAGCCGTACCGGTCTCTCGACCTGATCGACGCCCTGCCCGATGCACGGATCGAGACGACGTGGCCGTCGTTGCATGGCGGCATCTCTCCTGAGCCTGTGGTGATCTTCGGTCGCGTGTACCGGTCGATCGTGGCGCTGCCCTCGTCGACGATTCGCTGGGAAGTGGACGTGCCGCGCGGGGCGCACGTGAGGTTCGGCGCGGCGATGCGGCCCGACGTGTGGGACAAGGTCAGCGACGGCATCCAGATGTTCGTGTCGATCGAGGCCGATGGCGTGTCGACGCGCGTTGTCGAGCACACGCTCGCGCCGATGTTCGTGGAGACGCACAAGAATCTCCACCCGAGCGACGTGCGTCTGGACCCGTGGGCCGGCAAGCGCGTCACGATCGTCTTCGAGACAACCCCCGAACGCTGGGGCAACGCCGTCAACGACGTCCCCGTGTGGGTGAACCCGAGAATCGACTGGCCCCGCACTCCGTCCGCCGGCGTCGCACGGGTGGTCCGTTGATCCGGTGTGGTCGCCCGCTTACACGTGCTCGGCGAACCGGCCTTGCCGGTGCGTGAAGACCATCCAGCCCGTCGCGAGGGAGATTGACGCGAGGGCGGCGAGCAGCGCGAACGTGGCGGGTGACGGGACCGCGTGCTGCGTGACGATTCCCTGATACGCCGTGATGAAGTGCAGCATCGGGTTGAATCGAAGCCAGCGTTGCAGGGTCTCCGGCGCCATGCTCGACGCGTAGACGATCGGCGTCAGCCAGAACCACATCTGCAGCGCCACCTCCAGGAGGTGCCGCGCATCGCGCACGAACACGTACGCCGTCGCGAGCAGCAGGCCGAGGCCCGTGGTGAACGCCACCTGCAGGGCGATCACGGGCACCAGTGCCAGCCACGCCCACGACAGCCCGCCGCCTGTCACGATCGCCGTCGGCACCAGCACCGTGTACATCAGCAGGAACTGCACGAGCGCCGACGCCACGGCCGCCACGGGCAGCACCGCGCGCGGGAACGCCACCTTGCGCACGAGCGTGCCGCTGTCGGCCACCGAGCTGGTGGCCGCGCCGAGCGCGCTCGCGAAGAACATCCACGGCAGCAGGCCGCTCAACAGGAACAGCGGGAACCGCTCGATGGGCACGCGCACCACGTACCTGAACGCGAGCGTGTACACGGCCACCATCACGATGGGATGGAGCAGCGACCACGCCACACCGAGGAGGGAACCCTTGTACTTGACGAGGAGATCGCGCTGGACGAGGCCGCGGAGCAGTCCGCGGTAGGCCACCAGGGCCCGCAGGTCGTTGGCCGCCACAGCGGGCCGAGTGTAGCATGCAGCCAGTGATGCAGGTGCCGCTGCTCGACCTCGCCGCCCAGTACGCCCCCATCCGTGACGCCGTGGTCGAGGCCGTCACGCGCGTGGTGGACAGGCAGACATTCATCCTGGGCCCGGAGGTCGAGGCCTTCGAAGCGGAAGTCGCGGCTTACCTTGGCGCCAGGCACGCCATCGGCGTCAGTTCGGGCACCGACGCGCTCCTTGTCGCGATGATGGCCCTCGAACTCGGCCCCGGCGACGAGGTCATCGTTCCCGCGTATTCGTTCTTCGCCACGGCCGGATGCGTGAGCCGCACGGGGGCGACGCCAGTGTTCGTGGACGTCGAGCCGGTGGGCTGCAACATCGACGTCGAGGCCGTGCGCCGCGCCATCACGCCGCGCACGCGCGCCATCGTGCCCGTCCACCTGTACGGCCAGTCCGCGGACATGACGCCGCTCGTCGCACTCGCACGCGAGCACGGACTTGCAGTGATCGAGGATGCCGCGCAGGCCATCGGCGCCACCCTGGACGGCGTGCGTCTCGGCACGATCGGCGACATGGGCTGCTTCTCGTTCTATCCGAGCAAGAACCTCGGCGCGGCGGGCGACGCGGGGCTCGTCACCGTCGATGACGATGGGCTGGCGGCGCGGGTGCGTCTGCTGCGCGTGCACGGGGCGCAGCGCACGTACCATCACGAAAAGGTAGGCGGAAACTTCCGCATGGCCGCCATCCAGGCCGCCGTGCTCGCCGTCAAGCTGCGGCACCTCGAGGCGTGGACCGACGCGCGGCGCCGCAACGCCGATCGCTATCGCGCGCTCCTGGCGGCCCTCGCGCCTGACGCGCCCGTGTCGCTGCCCGTGGAACTGCCGGGCCGCCGCCACATCTACAACCAGTTCGTGATTCGCGCGGCGCGTCGCGACGCGCTGCGCGATCACCTGCGCGCCAACGGTGTGGGTTGCGAGATCTACTATCCCGTGCCGTTCCACCTGCAACCGTGCTTTGCCGATCTCGGCGTGCCGCGTGGCGCGCTGCCTGAATCCGAACGGGCCGCGCACGAGACGCTGGCCCTGCCCATCTACAGCGAGCTCACCGAGGCCCAGCAGCAGTACGTGGTGGAGACGATCGCCGCGTTCTACGCGCAGGCCTGAAAGCGATCCCGCATGGCGAAGATCGACATCGAGGCGCTCGGCGCCCCCGCCGAGACTCCTGCGACGCCGGGCCCTTCGTGGTGGCCCGGCACCACCACGCAGATCTTCATCGGCCTTGCTCTCGGCATCCTGCTCGGCGTGCTCGTGCCCGATATCGCGGTGGGTATCAAGCCGCTGGCCGACGCCTTCCTGCGGATGATCAAGATGATCATCGCGCCGCTGCTGTTCAGCACCCTGGTGGTCGGCATCGCGGGCACGGGCGACGTGCGGGCGATGGGGCGCATCGGCCTGAAGGCCATCATCTACTTCGAGGTGGCGACGACGATCGCGCTCGTGCTCGGACTCGCGCTCGTCAACTACTTCGAGCCGGGTTCCGGCGTGACGGTGGCCGCGACCTCCACGGCGGACGTCGCAGCCATGGCGCAGCGACAGCAGACGGGCTGGGAGATCTTCCTGCACCTGTTCCCGACGTCGGTCTTCGATGCGATGGCGCGCGGTGACATCCTGCAGGTGGTGGTCTTCGCCACGTTCTTCGGCGTGGCGCTGGCGGCGATCGGCGAGCAGGGGCGTCCCGCGCTTGCGTTCTTCGACTCGGTCGCGCACGTGATGTTCCGCGTCACGGCGTACGTGATGATGTTCGCGCCCATCGGCGTGATGGCGGCGATGGCGGCCACCGTCGGCGGGCGCGGCATCGCGATCCTGTTCACGCTCGGCAAGCTCGTGGCCGTGATGTACCTCGGCCTCGCGATCTTCCTGTTCGTGGTCATCGGCGGCGTGGCGCTCCTCATCCGCGTGCCGTTTTTCACGTTCCTGCGCGCCATCCGCGAGCCGTTCGCGATCGCGTTCACCACGGCCAGTTCCGAGGCCGCCCTCCCCAAGGCGCTCGACGTGATGGCCCGCTTCGGCGTCCCGCGCAACATCGTCGGGTTCGTGTTGCCGACCGGGTACAGCTTCAACCTCGATGGGTCGACGCTGTATCTCTCGATCGCGAGCGTGTTTGTCGCGCAGCTGGCGGGCATCGAACTGTCGTGGGGGCAGCAGATCGTGATGATGCTGACGCTGATGCTCACGAGCAAGGGCGTGGCGGGCGTGCCGCGTGGCGCGCTGGTGGTGCTCACCGCGGCGCTGACCACGTTCGGATTGCCGCTCGAAGGCGCGGCGATCCTGCTCGGCATCGACCAGGTGCTCGACATGGGGCGGACCGCCATCAACGTGACGGGCAACTGCCTGGCGTCGGCCGTCGTGGCGCGATGGGAAGGCGTGCTGGACGACAGGCAGATCGAGGCGTTCCGATGAAGCTGCTGGTGCTCGGTGCGGCAGGGCAGTTGGGGTCCACGTTCGCAGACGCTGCCGATCACGAGATCGTCGGGCTGACGCGGGCCGATGTCGATGTCACGGATGGCGCGGCGCTGGTCGACGCCGCGCACGCGCACCGGCCCGACGCGATCGTCAACTGCAGCGCGTACAACAACGTCGATGGTGCCGAAGACGATGCGGCGACAGCGCTGGCGGTGAATGCGCTCGCGGTACGGGCGATGGCGTCGGCGGCGGCGAGCGTCGGCGCGACGCTGGTGCACTACAGCACGGACTTCGTGTTCGACGGGCGCGCGTCGGAGCCGTATCGCGAAGAGGATCGCGCGTGTCCGGTGAGCGTGTATGGCTGCTCGAAGCTGCTCGGCGAGTGGTTCGCGCAGGACGCGCCGCGGTGGTACGTGCTGCGCGTGGAGAGCCTGTTCGGCGGTCGCCAGGCGCGCAGCAGCGTCGACAAGATCGCGGCAGCGCTGCGTGAGGGAAGGCAGACCCCCGTGTTCGCCGATCGCATCGTCACGCCGAGCTACGTGGACGATGTGCGCGAAGCGACGCTCGATCTGCTGGCACGCGACACGCCGTCTGGAGTCTTCCACTGCGTCAACAGCGGCCAGGGCACGTGGGCCGACGTCGGCCGCCACGTCGCCGCGGAACTGGGTGCCGACCCGGCGCTTCTGACGCTGACATCGGTCAACGACGTCCGCCTCCGCGCCCGGCGCCCCACCTACTGCGCGCTGTCCAACGCGAAGCTCACCGCCGCCATCGGCCGTCCGCTTCCGACGTGGCAGGACGCGGTGGGCCGATATGTGACGCGCGGTCCGGCGCTCAGCGCGTAGCGCCTGCGGAACAGCGATATGGAGTTCGCGTGAGCGCCATCGGGATTGCCGTCCCGAACCTGAATCAGGGACGCTTTCTCGCGACGGCCCTCGCCTCGCTCGACGCGGGCTCCCATCGCGTACTCGTGGCGATGGTCGACGCGGGTTCCACCGACGAGTCGGGGTCCATCATCGACGCAGCACGCCATCGATTCGCATACGTGCGGACGCAACCCGATGCCGGGCAGGCGGCCGCCGTCAACGAGGGGGTGTCGGCACTTCTCGCGCGACATCCCGAGGTCGCGGCCGTCGGGTGGCTCAATGCCGACGACTTCTATCTGCCGGGAGGGCTGGCGGCGCTCGCGGAGGCGCTCGACGCGCACTCGACATGGGTGGCCGTGACTGCTCGAGGCTATCTCGCGGATGAGACCGGTCTGGTTGGCGACGAGATCGCGACGCAGCCGTTCGATGCCACGACCTTCGCGCGCCGGTGCACGATCTGTCAGCCGGCCACGCTGATTCGCCGTTCGGCCTGGGAGGCTGTCGGCGGTCTCGATTCGGGGCTCGACATGTGCTTCGACTACGACCTCTGGTGGCGGCTCGGCCATATCGGAACGATCGGGTACCTCGACGCACCTGCCGCGGTCTCGCGCGATCACGGCGGGACCAAGACCCGCACCATGCGCCGTCGCTACTTCACTGAAGCCCGCGCCATCGTGGCCCGCGAACGCGGCGTCGTGCCATGGCACTGGTTCATCAGCGACGCACTGGAGCGCGAGACCGGCTACGTCGTCGGGACGCGGATCACGGGGCTGGCACGCATGCGAGCCGGCGCACGCGCGGCGTGGACCTATGCGCGCCACCGTGCGGGAGTCGATTAGCATGGCGCGGTTGATTCATATCTGTCCGCGCTATCGACCCGCGATCGGTGGGGTCGAACTCGTGTTCGAGCACTTGTGTCGACACTATGCGGCTGCGGGACACGAGGTCGAGGTCTGGACGACGGATGCCCTCACTGTGCGCGGTCTGACGCGCCGCGGCGAGCCGACCGCGCCGGCGTCGACCGATGTCCTGGACGGAGTCCGCGTCCGCCGGTTCGTGCCGCGCTGCTGGCCGCTGCAGCGCGTGGCGCGGACCCTCGCGCACGCCCTGCCTGGCAGTACGCGATGGCAGGCGACGACGTGTCGATGGTCGCCCTGGGTTCCTGGGCTCGATCGCGCGTGCGACAGCGAATCGGGGACCGTCGACGTCGTGCACGCGGCCGCGCTGCCCTACTCGACACTCCTGCACGCGGCCACACGCCTTGCGCGCCGAACCGGCGCGCGATTGCTGATCAGCCCATTCACGCATGTGCCCGCGCCCGGCGATGCCGGCGCGTCGATGCGCCGCGCGTACCTCTCGCGACTCAACGTCGACCTGATGGCGTCTGCCGACGTCGTCTGCGTCCAGACGGTGAGTGAGGGGACGCGGCTCGTGGCGGCTGGTGTGCCGGCGGCCCGGATTCGTCTGACAGGCGTGGGCGTCGATATCGCCCGTGTCGCGGGTGGCGATCGAGACCGTCAACGTGGCGCGTGGGGGATTGGTCCGGACGCCGTCGTGATCGGCCACCTGGCCAACAAGAGTCGCGACAAGGGCACTCCGGATCTGCTACGGGTCATGCCGGCGGTGTGGGCGCGCCACCCTGATGTGCGAGTGGTGCTGGCCGGCCCCGCGATGGCCAGCTACGGCGCACACGTCGCCCGGGAGCCACTCGACCCCCGCGTCACCGATCTCGGCATGCTCGGGGATGCCGGCGTGCGTGACTTCATGGCCGCCATCGACGTGTTCGCGCTCCCGAGTCGTGTCGAGTCGTTCGGTCTGGCCGCCATGGAGGCTGCCGCCACAGGCAGCGCTGTCGTCGCCTACGCGCATGGTGGGCCTGCCGAGCTCTGGCGGGACGGCGTCGACGCACGACTCGTTCCCGCGGGCGACCTCGACGCGCTGTCAACGGCCCTTGCGGCGGTGTGTGGCGACGCCACGCTCAGGAACGCACTGGCGTCGGCCGGCGCCGCGCTGGCGGACGCGCAGACGTGGACACGGGTCTTCGAGCGAGCCGAGGACGCGTACGGTATCCCAGGGCGGTGTGTCGCGTGAGTGTCGCCGCGCATGGAGCCGTGCCGGAGCGCGCGATCGCGTCGACGCTGCGCGCAGCCAACCCGGTGCGCGTCGCGCATCGCCTGTGGAGTGACCGTGACCTGATTGGCCAGCTCACCTGGCGCGAGATTACGGGGCGCTATCGCAGTTCGACGCTGGGCGTCGTCTGGTCGTTCGTCACGCCGATGGTCAATCTGGCTCTCTATACGTTCGTGTTCGGCGTCGTCTTCACGGCGCGATGGCCCGGCGCGCACACCAACAGTCTGGCCGAGTATGGGCTGATGCTGTTTGCCGGACTCACGGCCTTCGCCGTGTTCAGCGAGTGCGTGACGCGCGCACCGTCGCTCATCGCGGCGTCGCCGAACTACGTCAAGAAGGTCGTGTTCCCCCTCGACGTCCTGCCGGTGAGTATCGCTGGCGCGGCGCTCTTCCACGCCGGCATCTCGGTCCTGCTGCTCACGGTGGCCCGCCTCGTGGTGATGGGCGCCATCGCGCCCACGGTCGCGCTGGTGCCCATTGTCCTGTTACCGCTCGTCGCGCTGGCACTGGGCTGCAGTTGGGTCCTGGCGAGTCTCGGCGTGTACGTTCGCGACATGGCGCATGCCGTCGCGCTTGCGACGCAGGTGCTCTTCTTCACCACGCCGATCTTCTACCCGCTCGACGCGATCCCGGCGGCGTACCAGCCGATCATTGCGGCCAATCCCCTCACGTCGATCGTGCAGAACATGCGCAACGTGGCCGTGGCGGGGAGCGCGCCGGACTGGCAGGCGTGGACGGTGTCGATGGCGATCGGGTTGCTGGTCCTGTGGGCCGGACACACCTGGTTTGCCCGGACTCGGGCGGGGTTTGCCGATGTCCTCTGATGTGGTGGTACAGGCCGACCACCTGTCGAAGGTGTACAGGCTGTACGACGAGCCGATCGATCGCCTGAAGGAACTCGCCTTCGGCCGGTTCGGTCGTCGCACCGGACGTGACTTCGCTGCGCTTCACGACGTGTCGCTTTCGCTGCGACGAGGCGAGCGCCTCGGGGTCATCGGTCGCAATGGCTCGGGCAAGAGCACACTGCTGCAGATCCTGGCCGGCACGGTCCAGGCCACCAGTGGCAGCGTCCGGATCACCGGCCGCGTGGCGGCGTTGCTCGAATTGGGGAGCGGCTTCAATCCCGACTACACGGGACGCGAGAACGTCTACCTGAACGCGTTGATTCTCGGCCTGTCTCGCGAGGAGATTGACGAGCGCTTCGATGCGATCGCGGCGTTTGCCGACATCGGAGGCTTTCTCGACCAGCCGGTCAAGACGTACTCGAGCGGGATGTTCGTGCGGCTGGCGTTCGCGGTCACCACGAGCGTGGATGCCGATCTCCTGCTCGTGGACGAGGCGCTGGCTGTTGGCGATGTGTTCTTCACCCAGAAGTGTTTCCGCCATCTCCATGGCCTCGTCGATCGCGGCGTGGCCATCGTGCTCGTGACGCACGACATGACGGCAGTGAGCCAGTTCTGTTCGTCGGCGCTGCTGCTCGACCAGGGGCACGTGCGCTACGACGGCGATACCGTCACGGCCGTGCGCCGGTACTTCGCGCTGCAACGCGGCGCGGCCGCGCCTGACGCTCCGATCGATCGCGACAAGGCCGCCGACGTGACGAGCCAGGCCGACTCGTCGCCGTGGCCTGGACCGGCCGCGTGGCTGCCGCCGGACGCCGCTACCGAAATCGGCCACGGTGCCCGATGCACGGCCATCGCCTTGTGTGACGAATCGGGACATCCCGCGCGCGTGTTCGAGGTGGGAGCGGTTGCGCTTGTCTGTTTCGAGTTCGAATTGCGTGTCGACATCAGGATGCCCGTGGTCGGCGTCGAATTGTTCAACAGCCGGGCGATCGTCGTGCACGGCCGCAATACGCTGCAGGAGGGGGTAATGGGCCCGCCGGTGGTGCTCGCAGGGGCGCGCATCCGCGGGTGCCGGAAGATCCGGCTCGACGTCGCGCCCGACGAATACACCTTCGCGATTGGCCTGGCGTGGATCGACCAGGCCGACGCCGACATGCGCGACACGCTGCCCTACGCCGCCCTGGCCGAACGTCTCGAAACGCTGCTCGTCGTCAAGGACGCTGCCGCGTGTGTCGTGCAGTTCCGCAGCCAGGGCCAGGCGCTCCCCTTTCACGGCATCGCCAACCTGGACGGCCACACGGCGGTGTGGGTGTCGTGACATCGTGCTGGTGTGGGCACGACGCCCTCGTCCACTGGAACGAGGACTATGCCCGTTGCCCGGCGTGCGAGTCGCTGGTGTGCATCCGCGGACTCGAGGCTCGCGTCGAGGACGATCGGCGTGATTTCTACGGGGAAGACTACTGGTTCGGTCACCAGGCCGCGCTTGGTCTCCCCGACATCTGGTCACGAGCAGCGACCGACCTGGTCGACCGAATCCCTCGGTGGCTGCAGATCGTCCTGCGCTACGCGCAGCCGCCCGCACGGACGCTCGAACTCGGCTGCGCGCACGGCGGATTCGTCGCGACGTTATCGGCGGCGGGCTTCGATGCGTCGGGGCTCGAACTGAGTCCGGCGATCGCCGCCGTCGCGCGACAGGCCTTCGGCATCGACGTGCTGATCGGTCCGCTCGAGGCGCAGGCCATCCCCGCTGCGAGTGTCGACGTGCTCGTTGCCATGGACGTCCTCGAGCATCTGCCCGATCCCGTTGGCACGATGCGTGCGGCGGCCGGCGTACTGAGTCCGGCAGGCGTCATGGTGCTGCAGACGCCCCGCTATGAAGAAGGGGCGACGTACGACGCGCTGCGCGCCGCCGGCGCGCCGTTCCTCTCGATGCTCCTGCCAGGCGAGCATCTGTTCCTGTTCAGCCGGCGGGCCGTGCGGGAACTCCTGGCCCGCGTCGGCATTGGTCACGTGACGTTCGAGCCGGCTGTCTTCGCGCGCTACGACATGTGCCTGGTCGCCGCGAGCCAGCCCCTCACGGCGTTGCCCGCCATGGCGCTGAGCGGATCGGCACCCGCGCGCATCGTTCAGTCCGTGATCGATCTCGACGAGGCACGCCGGTCCTCACTCGACCGCCTGACGAGCGTGGAAGCCGATGCGGCGGCGCGACTCACTCAGATCGACCAGCTGCACGTCTGGCTGGCTGAGGCACGCGCCCAACGTGATGCCACCACGGCGCTCGTCGCCGAGAGGGACGCCGATGTCGCGCGCGCAGCGCTCGAATCGCGACAACTCGTCGGCTTGCTGGAGCAGGCTCGTATCGACCTGGCCCGTGCTGACCTGCAGACGTCCTCGGCAGCATCCTCCAGCGCATCCGCGGCAGACGCACATGCGCCGCTGATTGCCATCGACGTCACGCCGATTCTGCCCGGCAGCGAGAACGGTGGCGCCAAGGGATTCGTACTCTCGCTGCTGGACATCCTGGCTGGTGCGCATGCCCATCGATACCTGCTGCTGACGTCGCAGGCCAACCACGAGTCGTTTGCCGCTTACGAGACGATCGGCATGCGCCGGCTGTGCGTGGACACGCGAGCACCTGACCCGATGGACCGCTTCGGCCGCGCGGGGCGCTGGCTGGCGCGTGGCCTACGGCGTGTGCGCGTGGCGGCGGGCCATGGACGTCTTGTCTCGGAGGGTGTCCGACTCTTGTTCTGTCCGATGACGGACCCGCTCCGCGCCGAGCCTGGCGTGCCCGTGGTGTCGCTGCTCTACGACCTGCAGCACCTCACGTACCCGATGTTCTTCACCGCTGAGGAGTTGGCGAACCGCCAGGCGTTCTACGCACGTGTCCAGCGAAGCGCCGACGCGGTCGTGTGCATCTCGGAGTTCACGCGCCAGGACGCCATCGCCAGGCTGCACATCGCGCCGGAGCGTACGTTTGTCGCGCCGGTCGTCGTACATGGGCGGCTGCCAGACATACAGCCTGACGATGTGGTGCGTGTGCGCGAACGGTATGGGCTCGGCACGGCGCCGTACGCGATCTTCCCGGCGAATGGGTGGCCGCACAAGAACCATCGCGTCCTGTTCGTGGCCTTCGCCAGGCTATGGCGGGACCGTCCCGACTGCGACCTGCGGCTGGTGCTGCCGGGCAATCTGCTGGACGCCGAGGCCGACCTTCGCCTGGCCATCGACGCGATGGGCCTCGGCTCGCGCGTCCACATCCTCGGCTACGTGCCGGAGGCGGACCTCGGCGCCCTCTGGTTCGACGCCTTCTGCCTCGTGTATCCCAGCCTGTTCGAAGGCTTCGGCATTCCGTTGCTGGAAGCGATGCGCTACGGTGTGCCCGTGGTGTGCAGCAACGTCACCAGCCTGCCGGAGGTCGCCGGAGACGCGGCGTTGCTCGTGGATCCGAGGCGGCCGGCAGCCATCGCCGCCGCCGTCGCCGACCTGATCGACATGCCGGACCTGCGTTTTCGGCTGATTGCCGCCGGTCGTCGCCGTATCAGGGAGTTCAGCGCCCAGCAGATGGGCAAGTCGTATGTGGCCATCTTCGAGCACCTGTTGCATGAACGCTGAGACGTTGCACATCACGGCGATCACGCCGTCGTACAACCAGGGCCGCTTCATCGGACGCACGATCGAGAGCGTGCTGTCGCAGAGTCGTCCACCACTGGAGTACCTGGTCTTCGATGCCTGCAGCAGCGACCAGACGGCCGACGTGCTCGCGGGATACGCCGGTCGGCTGACGGCGGTCATCGAACGCGACGGTGGCCAGGCCGAGGCGGTCAACAAGGGACTGGCGCGCGCGCGGGGTGACGTCATCGCGTGGATCAACTCCGACGACGTGTACTATCCGGGCGCGTTCGAGGCCGTCCTCGACACCTTCGCGGCCAATCCGGACGTGGACGTCGTCTATGGCGAGGCCGAGCACATCGACGTCGCCGGCACCGTGATCGAGCCGTACGGTACCGAGCCGTTCGACTACGAGCGATTGAAGGACGTCTGCTTCTTCTGCCAGCCGGCCACGTTCTTCCGGCGGCGCGCGGTCGAGCGGCATGGCCCACTGCGTGCCGACCTGCGCTACTCCATGGACTACGAGCTGTGGCTCCGGTACTGCGCCGCCGTACCGCCGTTGTTCCTGCCGCGGACGCTCGCGGGGTCACGGCTTCACGCCGACACCAAGACGCTCGGCAGCCGCGTGCCGGTGCATCGCGAGATCCTGGCGATGCTGGCCGGGACGTTCGGACGACCACCAGCGCGCTGGGTCTACAACCTGGCGCACGCGATCGTGGAAGACGCCGGCCTCACGCGAGACACGCCGGCGGCCAATCGTGCCTACGTCACCGCCATGGTGCGCGAGGCCCGGGCGCTGTTTGTGGCGCACGGCGGCACGCCGATGGGCGAGCGGATCCAGATGGCTCGCTGGCTGTGGGCCGCGCGACGCGCGGAGTCATCGAGCACGTGACATGAGGATCGGATTCGACGTCAGCCAGACCGCCGAAGCCCGTGCCGGGTGTGGGGTGTTCCAGGCCGAGATGCTGGGGGGGCTGGCGAGAGTCGTCGAGGCAGACGCGTCGTGCACGATCGTGCCGATGCCGGTGTTCTCCCACTATCGACATCCCGAGTATCGCCGGGCCGTCGGCATGGCGTCCGAGCGGGTCGACGCCACGCTCTTTCGGAAGACATGGGCGGAACTCAACGCCGCCTGGGACGGTCCGCCGCCGCGCGCCGCGCGACTGGGTCACGTCGATCTCGTGCACTCCAACAGTTTCGGCTGTCCACGGGACCTCGGCGTGCCACTCGTGTACACGGTGTACGACCTCAGTCCGCTGGATCATCCGGAGTTCCATACGGAGGCCAACCGGCTGGTCTGCTTCGAGGGACTGTTCGATGCCTCCCTGCGGGCGGACGCATTCGTGGCGATCTCGGCCTTCACCCGCGACAGGTTCCTCCACTGGTTTCCGCACGTGGAGGCCGCGCGCGTCGATGTCGTGGGGCCGGCCGCGCGGGCCGCGTTCACGCATCCGCCCGTGCACGCACGCTCGGTGCTGACCCGCCTCGGACTGGAGCCGGGCGCCTTCTTCCTGGCGGTGGGGACCATAGAGCCGCGCAAGAACTACAGGTTCATCATCGAGGCCTATCTCCAACTGCTCGAGGTGCTGCCGGACGCGCCGCCGCTGTGCATCGCCGGCCAGCAGGGATGGCTGGAGGACAGCCCCGACGAGTGGGTGCGAGGGACGCGGGCCGCCGACCGCATTCGTACGCTCGGCTTCGTGCCCGATGAGGAACTGGCAGTCCTGTATCGCGAGACCGTCGCCTTCGTGTTTGCCTCCCACTACGAGGGGTTCGGCCTGCCGTTGGTCGAGGCCCTGGCGTGTGGGGCGGCTGTCGTCGCAACCAGCACGGCGACGGTTCCCGAGGTGCTCGGCGATGCGGCGTACGTCGTTGCGCCTGGTGATGCGGGAGCGCTGGCCGAGGCGCTGCGTCGCCTCGTGACCGACGTCGACATCCGGCGAGGACTGGCCGAGCGGGCGCAGGCACGGTCCGCCGCGTTCTCGTGGGACGCGGCGGCACGGCACCTGCTCGATGTCTATCGTCGCGTCCTGGAGGATGGGCGGACGACTGCCTGACGCCGGCGCCGTGCCGATGTCCGGGCGTATGCTGGTCCATCACCGTGGAAGGAGCCCGGGTGTCGGAGTCGTACTGGCGGGACAAGCGGGTGCTGGTCACCGGGGGAGCCGGATTCCTTGGTTCGTTCGTGGTCGAGGCGCTGCGGATACGCGGTGCGACCGACGTCCACGCTCCGCGCAGCCGTGTGCTCGATCTCCGTCGGGAAGCGGCGATCAGCGAGTTCCTGGACCGTGAACGTCCCGACGTCATTCTCCACTTGGCGGCAGTGGTCGGCGGCATCGGCGCCAACCGGGAGCAACCCGGGCGCTTCCTGTACGACAACCTGATCATGGGCGCGCTGCTGATGGAGCAGGCGCGGCGGCACGACGTCGCCAAGTTCCTCACGGTCGGCACGATCTGCGCCTACCCGAAGTTCACGCCCGTTCCCTTCAAGGAGGAGGACCTCTGGCGCGGGTATCCCGAAGAGACCAACGCGCCATACGGGCTTGCCAAGAAACTGCTGCTCGTCCAGGGCCAGGCCTACCGCCAGCAGTACGGCTTCAACGCCATTCATCTCCTGCTCGTCAACCTCTACGGCCCGCGAGACAACTTCCACCCCGACTCGTCGCACGTCATTCCCGCGCTGATCAAGAAGTGCGTGGACGCGCGGGAATCCGGAGCCGAGTCGATCTCGGTATGGGGAACAGGTCGCGCCACGCGTGAGTTCCTGTACGTCGAGGACGCCGTCGAAGGCATCCTGAGCGCGGCCGAACGCTACGACGGCGCCGATCCCGTCAATCTGGGTGCCGGTTTCGAGATCTCCATCAGGAACCTGGCCGAGCTCATCGCGCGTCTGACCGGCTTCGAGGGACGGATCGACTGGGATACGAGCAAGCCGGACGGACAGCCCCGTCGCTCGCTCGACACGACACGCGCCGAGCGGGAGTTCGGCTTCACGGCCCGGACGGGTTTCGAGGAAGGGCTGCGCCGGACCATCGACTGGTACCGCGAGCATCGTACGGCGCTCGCGTCCGACAGGGCAGTCTCGGCGCCCGCGGCGTCCTGATGTCCGCCGCTGCGGCTCAGGTTATCGTCTAGGCGTGTTGACGGCGGTCGATGGCCGTGCCTTCTCGTCGCCGGCGGGCGGCGTCCGGCGCTATGTCTCTGAACTCTACAGTGCGCTGGGACGCCAGGGGGTCGGGATGGCGGTCGACGCGATCGGCGCCGCGCCGGATGCGAGCCTGCCACCCGTCTGCCGCTCCGTCAGCGAGGCATGGTCACCACCCACCAATCTGGGGCGCCACGCCGTCGGCGTGCCGCTGACGCTGGCCCGCGGTGCCGCGGCCGTCTATCACGCGCCAGCCTATGTGGCGCCGCTCTGGGGACGCGCTCCAGTGGTGCTGTCGGTCCACGACATCGTGTACGCGAGTCGCCCGGAGTGGTACCCCTATCGTCGCGATCCCCTGCGGCGCTGGTTCTATCGGCACTCGGTCGGCCGCGCCCGGCTGATACTGGTGCCGTCGACGTTCACGGCCGACGAACTGATGCGCGTCTATGGCGTGGCCGCGACGCGCGTTCGACTGGTGCCGCTGGCACCGGCGGCGTCGTTCTTCAACGCCTCGCCCGCCCCCGGAGAGACACGGGAGCCCGTGCTGCTGCACGTGGGTGATCTGCACACCCGGCGAGACCTGCCGTGTGCCGTGGCGGTGCTCGCGCGGTTGGTCGCGGTGGACGGGCGAGCGTGGCGACTGGTGCTGATCGGGCGGGATCGAGGCAGTCTTGCCGAGGTCCGGCGTGCGGCCATGGAATCCGGGATGGCGGATCGCGTGGACCATGTGGCGAACGTGACCGACGCCGGGCTGCGCGAATGGTATGGCAGGGCATTCGCGCTGTTGTACCCGTCTCGCTATGAGGGGTTCGGGCTGCCTGTGGCGGAGGCGCTCGCCGCGGGTCTTCCCGTGGTGGCCGCCGATGCCGGGTCGGTCCCCGAGGTCGTGGCCGAGGCCGGCTGCCTGTTCGGGCCTGGCGATGTCGATGCCGCTGCCGCTCTCGTCGGCGCGCTCACCGACGCGGCCCATTTCCGGCAACGACAGGTCCTGGGACAGGCGCGTGCGGCGCAGTTGACGTGGGAACGCACCGCGGCGCTGACGCTCGAGGCGCTCTGCGAGGCTGCTCATGGGTGACCCGTCGATGGTGCCGAGCGATGCACCCGCCGCGCCGATGGCATCGATCGTCATTCCTTCGCACGACGGCCGCGCGTGGCTGCAACGCTGCCTGCCGCTCATCGGCGTGGGATCCCGCACCTCCCACGAGGTCATCGTCTCTGACAACGGATCTCGCGACGGCACCGCCCAGTGGCTGGCCGCCGCATGGCCAGCGATTCGGCGCGTACACGCGGAGGCGGCCCTGGGATTCGCTGCCGCGTGCAATCGAGGCGCCGCCGAGGCGCGCGGGCAGGTGCTGGTGTTCCTCAACAACGACACCGAGCCCGAGGCAGGATGGCTCGACCATCTCGTCGAGCCCGTGCGCCGAGCGCCTCAGTCGCTGGTCACCACGGCCAGACTGGTCCGGCTGGGCGATCCCTCCGTGATCGACAGCGCTGGCGACGGATACGCCTGGTGGGGAGCGCCATTCAGGCGAGGAAGCGGCGGGCGGACGACGGCGTTCGGTGTGCCGCGCGATGTGTTCTCTCCGTGCGGTGCCGCGTGCGCGATCGCGCGAGAGCTGTTCGACAGACTTGGCGGCTTCGACGAGCAGCTGCAGTCCAACTGCGAGGACGTCGACCTGGGATTCCGGGTGCGGATTGGAGGCGGGACCTGCCGGTACGTCCCGGCTGCCGTGGTCCGTCACGCGGGTAGCGCCACGCTCGGCGTGGAGTCAGCCAACGCCGTCCGTCTTGGCCAGCGCAATCTCGAGTGGGTGTGGTGGGCCTCGTTGCCGTGGCCGCTCCTTCTGGCGACGCTGCCGCTCCACATCGTGTACAACCTGCTGGCCGCCGCCTACTTTCTCTGGCGGGGACGACTGGGCGCGTTCGTGGCCGGCAAGCGCGAGGCGTTGGCCGGGTGGCCGATCGCCTGCCGAAAGCGCCGGCACACGATGGCCACGCGCCGCGCGTCCAGTCTGTCCCTGCTCCGGGCGATGAGCACGCCTCCGCTGCTGACCAAGTGGCGGGAGAAGCGCGTCAGGCTGGCGGGAGGCGGGTGGTGACCGGCGTGACGGTCGTCATCGTCAATTTCAATGGCGGCGCGCTCGTCGTCGACACCGTGCGCCAGGCTGTTGCCGCTACGGCTGCCATGGCTGGCGAGGTCGTCGTTGTCGACAACGCGTCGACCGACGGCACTGTCGATGCCCTGTCGTGCGTGTCAGGCGCGCGTCTGGTGCGTCAGAGCCGCAATCTGGGCTTCGGCGCGGCGTGCAATATCGGTGCTGCGCAGGGCACCGCACCCTGGGTCTTGTTCCTCAATTCCGACTGCGACCTCTCGGCACCTGTCGTGCCGCACTTGATTGAGCAGGCAGGGCAGGACGCGTCGTGTGTCGCAATCGGGCCGCGCATCACAGACCCCGACAGCGCGACGCAAGGCAGCGCCAGAGGCGATCCGGACATGTTCGCCGGCATCTTCGGGCGCACCAGCGCGCTCACGCGCAGGTTGCCTGGCGTGCAGCGCGTGGTTCGTCATGTCGTGTGGCCCGAATCGGTGCCGCGTGGCGCTGGCTCGGTGCCCGTCGACTGGCTCAGTGGTGCGTGCGTCCTGATCAAGCGCGCGGCGTTCGAGGCCGTTGGCGGCTTCGACGCGGCGTACTTTCTCTACCTGGAGGACGCCGATCTGTGTCGACGGCTGCGCGCGAGAGGCGGCACGATTCGCTATGCGCCGGCCGTGTCGGTCCGGCACGTCGTGGGGCATTCGAGCCGACACGTGCCGGACGTCGCGTTGAGAGCCTTTCACGACAGCGCGTACACCTACTACACGCGGTGGAACGCGCCTGCGCGGTGGGATCCGCGCCGGCCATTGGCGCGGCTGGTGCTTGCGCTGCGGCTCAGGGCCCGCCTTGCGGCGGTCCGGCGGGGAGCGAGGGTGTAGCCCACGGTGGCGCAGGCCCCAGCACGACAGGTGACAGGGCGCTGAGAGTATGGTCCACCCCGGTGCCCGCCAGACGCGAAGGCGGGCCGTGATTCCAGCTATACTTATCGGCTTTGGGCCACGTGCCTCATCCGGCGAGCCCATCCACCCACTCATGGCGAAAACAGCACTCATCACGGGAATCACGGGACAGGACGGGTCGTACCTGGCCGAGTTCCTGCTCGACAAGGGGTACCGCGTCGTCGGCACGGTCCGTCGCTCGTCGGCCCCGAACCTCTGGCGCATCGAGCACCTGCTCGACCGTATCGAGTTGCGTCCCGCCGACCTGCTGGACCAGTTGTCGATCGTGAGGTTGATCGAGGACATCCGTCCCGACGAGCTGTACAACCTCGCCGCGATGTCGTTCGTGCCGGCGTCGTGGGACACGCCGCTGCTGACCGGTGAGTTCAACAGCCAGGGCGTGACGCGCGTGCTGGAGGCGATCCGGCAGGTGAAGCCCGACACGCGGTTCTACCAGGCCAGTTCGAGCGAGATGTACGGCAAGGTGCGCGCCGTGCCGCAGAGCGAAGAGACGCCGTTCCATCCGCGGTCGCCGTATGGCGTGTCGAAGGTGTTCGGGCACTACATCACGGTGAACTACCGCGAGAGTTACGGGATGTTCGCGTGCTCGGGCATCCTGTTCAACCACGAGTCGCCGCGCCGCGGCCTCGAGTTCGTCACGCGGAAGGTGACCGACGGCGTCGCGCGCATCAAGCTCGGGCTCGCCGACACGCTGGCGCTCGGCAACCTCGACGCCCGCCGCGACTGGGGTTTTGCGGGCGACTACATCAAGGCGATGTGGCTGATTCTCCAGCAATCCACCCCCGACGACTACGTGGTGGCCACGGGCGAGACGCATCCGGTGCGCGAACTCGTCGAGATCGCGTTCGAACACGCCGGCCTCGACTGGCAGAAGCACGTCACCCTCGACCCGCGCTTCATCCGTCCGGCCGAAGTCGATCTCCTCATCGGCGATCCCACAAAGGCCCGCACGCAACTCGGCTGGCAGCAGGATGTCGACTTCCGCGGACTCGTGACGATGATGGTGGACGCCGACCTCGCGCGGTTGGAGAAGAGCGCCACCCCGGCGCAGCCGTTGGCGTGACTGCCGGGGCGTTTGTCCGCCCGTCCTTCCTCCCGTGATTCGTATCGTCCGAATCATCGCCCGCCTGAACGTTGGTGGTCCTGCGATCCACGCCACTCTGCTCAAGGAGCGACTGGACGCCACGAAATTCCGCACGACGCTCGTCACGGGGGCGGAGGATGAGTGCGAAGGCAACTACCTGTCGCTGTACGGCAGCACGATGTCCGATATCGTGCAGATTCCCGAACTTGGTCGCGAGCTCAGCGGCATTCGCGATCTCCATAGTCTTCGCGCGTTGACACGGCTCATCCGCAGTGAGCGCCCGCATGTCGTGCATACTCATGCCGCCAAGGCCGGGGCACTCGGGAGGATTGCTGCTGCCCTGTGTCGCGTGCCGGTCGTCGTGCACACCTACCATGGGCATGTGTTGCGCGGGTACTTCTCTCCACGGAAGGAGCAGGCATTCCGTGCCGTTGAGCGAGGCCTGGCGCGCATCACGGACGAGTTGGTGGCTGTCAGTCCGCGCGTGCGCCGGGAATTGCTGGACTTGCGGATTGGTCATGAGCGTTGTTTCTCCGTCGTCCCGCTGGGTTTCGACCTGTCGCAGTTCGCTGATGTCCGTGCGCAGCGAGGCGAGTTGCGGACGGAATTGGGTATCCCGGCCGATACACCGCTCGTGGGCATCGTGGCCAGGCTCGTGCCGATCAAGGCGCATGAGGTCTTCGTGGCCGCTGCTCGGGCGCTGCATGCGGTTCGGCCGGAGGTGCGTTTCGTGATCGTCGGCGACGGAGAGCGCCGTGCCGACATCGAGACACTCCTCGCCAGGAGCGGCTTGCAACCAGTGACGCACATGCTCGGCTGGCGAGCCGATCTCCCGCGCATCTACGCCGACCTCGACGTCGTTGTGCTCACATCGCGCAACGAGGGTTCACCGGTCGCTCTCATAGAGGCCATGGCGTGCGCCAGGCCCGTCGTATCGACGTGTGTGGGAGGCGTGGCCGACGTCGTACGCGACGGCGAGACCGGCTGGCTCACCGACATGGACGACGCCGACGGACTCGCGCGGAAAATTCGCGCGGTGCTCGACAGTCCGGATCGAGGGACGACCGTGGCTACCGCAGCCAGGGCTGCGGTCCGCGAGATGTATGGTGCTGAGCGTCTCGTCACCGATATCGAGGCACTCTATCTGCGTCTTCTGCACCGGAAGGGACTGGCGTGATGGCACTGTCGGTCTGGGGACCAGGCCTCGTGTCATTCGTGCTCGTGCTTCTCGTCACGCCGCTCGTCAAACGGGTGGCCGTGCAGACCGGGCTCGTGGCCGTGCCTAAGGCCGACAGGTGGCATCGCACCAGCATTCCACTGATGGGCGGTGTGGGCATCGTGATCGCGGCACTGGCTGCGGCGGCCATCGGAATGCCGACGACGATGCCGGTCTGGGTGCTGCTTGGATGTGCCACGGGGCTGGCGGTCGTCGGGTTCGTGGACGATGTACGCGTGCTACGGCCGCAGACGAAGCTGTTCCTGCAGATTTTCGCCGCCGGCGTGATGACCATCGTCGGGCTGCAGTTCCAGTTCACGGGTGTTGCGGTGCTCGACATGCTGATCACGCTCGTCTGGCTGGTCGGCATCACGAACGCGTTGAATCTACTGGACAACATGGATGGTCTTGCGGCCGGCATCGCCGCGATCGTCGCGGCCTTCCGTCTGGCGTTCTTCCTGATGGACGGACAATTGGAAGGCGCCATGCTGGCGTCGGTGCTGCTGGGTGCCTGTCTCGGCTTCCTTGTCTACAACTTCAATCCCGCGTCGATCTTCATGGGCGATACGGGCAGCCTGTTCCTCGGGTTCATGGTGGCCGGTCTCAGTCTCGTGGGCGGCTGGCCGTACTCCCGTGGCACGACGCTGGTCCTGGTACTGCCGGTGCTTGTCGTCCTGGTGCCCATCTTCGATACCACGTTCGTCACGATCGCACGCGTCTTAGCCGGCCGTCCGGTCTCCCAAGGTGGACGAGACCACACGTCTCATCGCCTAGTTGCGCTTGGCATGAGTGAACGGCAGGCCGTGATCACGCTCTACGCGCTCGCGACCGCGGGCGGCGTCATCGCCTGGCTGTCCTACAGATACGGGTTGTCATATGGTGCGGTCCTGGCGTTGTTGCTGGTACTGGCCACGGCCCTGTTCGGCATCTTCCTCGGCCGGCTGCAGGTCTACCCCGAAGGAGAAGCCCCATCGGGCGTTGCGCTGCTCCTGGCAGACTTCACGTACCGGCGGCAGGTCCTCACGGTGGCCATCGACACGGTGCTCATCGTCATCGCCTACTACACCGCCTATCTGTTGCGCTTCGAAGAAGGCGTTCGCTCCGAACAGGCGATATTCGCGCGGTCGCTGCCGATCGTGCTCCTGACACAAGTGCTGGCCTTCCTCGCGCTAGGTACGCACCGCGGTATCTGGCGGTACACCGGTCTGTGGGATCTGATTCGACTGGCGCAGGCGTGTGCCGCTGGAACGGTTCTTTCGGTGCTCGGTGTCCTTGGGCTCTATCGCTTCGAGGGATTCTCGCGTGCCGTGTTCGTCATCCACGGCGTGCTGCTGTTCCTCCTGATCGCGGCGACACGCGTGTCTTTTCGTGCGCTGGACTCGGCCCTGCGGAGAGATTCGCCCGACGCAGAGCCGGTGCTCGTGTACGGAGCGGGCAAGGGGGGGCTGCTGGTCATGCGCGAGACGCGAGAGAACCCGGAACTCGGCTGGCGCGTTGTAGGGTTTCTCGACGATGACCCGAGCAAGCACACCACGCGAGTCGAAGGTGTACGCGTGTTCGGCGGCTTCGACGTGATGGCGAGTGCCGTGAGAGAGACGGGGGCCACGCGAGTCGTGCTGTCGACGCCGAAGCTGCCCGCAGAGCGGCGCAGAATCCTCCAACAGGCCTGCGACGAACTGGATGTGGTGCTCGTCGAGGCGCGTCTTCGTTTCGAACGCGTCTCATGATCCGACTTGGTTGGCCCGGCAGGCGAAGACTGCCCTGTGCGAACGGATGTCAGCAGGTCGGCTACTCTGCATCGAGCCAGTAGGACGAACGCTCGTTGAAGGTGCCGACGAGAAAGCGGCGAGGGCCGTGACGCGGCGCCGAGAACAGTCCGGGACCGTATTCGTGCTCGGCCCAGCGCCGTTCGTACCCCATGAGTTCGAGCACCGTGGCGAAGAGCGCGAAATGGTCGGTGCGGTCACGGTGATTCGCCGCGGCCGCCGCGAGGTCTCTCCGCAGTTGCGGGTCCTTCGTCAGCGCGAGGAGTGGCACCCGTACCTCGCCACGATGAGCTGTCGGTACCAGCGAACAGTGGGAAAGGTCGTAGCCGCCTTCGTAGAGAGACTGACCGTGGTCGGAGGTGTACACGAGTACGGTCTCTTCGTCCATCGCCGACCAGGTCTTCTCGAGAAACGCGTCGACCGACCATCGCAGGGCCCTGTGATACGCGCGAACGTCTTGCTGCCGGCGTCGCTCGAGATGCGGTGCGGCGACGTCCTGCGGCGGTTCGTACGCCAGCTCTACCGGAACCTTGTCGGTGTAGGGCGGGTGGATACCGAACTTGTTGACGTAGATCAGCCTGTATCCGTCGCCCCGCCGCAGTTCCTCGGCCAGGATCTCGACGACTCGCCTGTCGCGCTCGTGATCGGGGGCGTCGGTCACCCGAACGAATCGATCCACCTGCGCGACCTCCGCAGCATCCATGTAGCTGTGCAGCCGCTCCCACGCGTCGATGAGGGTGGAGCCGAAGCCGCCATGACGGGCGTACTGCCAGATCGTCGGCGCGGTGCGCCACACGTCCGCACCGTCGGGGAGTTGTTCGGCGCGCAGGCCCAGCCGCAGGATGACTCTCGACGCGGCCGAACAGTTTGTCGCCGAGGTCGCGAGGCCGAAGTTGACGAGAGAAGGGCCGAGGCTCTCGAGAAACGGCGTGTTGTCGAAGCGGTGGGTGTTGATGCCGAGGACGTCTCCGCGCACACTTTCGTCCACCACGAAGACGATCGTACGGGCGCGGGGCGAGATTGCGCGGGCGTAGGAGACTGGCAGGCGCGCGGTTGCCGCCGGATTCTCTGGTGTCACCGCGACCGCCAGTTGCCCCGCGAGGGCGACGGACGGGGGCAAAGCCGGCGCGGGGCGCATGCCGGTCGTGTTGAGAAGCACGGCACCGCCGAGCGCGATGCCGCCGGTCACCCCAACCGACCACGGCAGGGCTCGTCCACGTGGCGGCAACACGTACGCCACGAGCAGCACCAGGCCCATCACGAGCGCTGGGCCGATCGATGACAGGTACTCCGGCAGCACTGTCGTGGCCATGCCCAGTTCACGTACCAGCGTCGTCGTCATCGCCTGCTCGAGTGCTCCGCCCGAGACGGCTCGCATGGCCTGATCGGCAGTGAATCCCACGAGGAAGGGCAGCCCGACTCCCGCGCGCATCAGCCATCTGTCGAGGAAGGGCGCCGTGGCCGCGGCGACCGCGGCACATCCAACGACGACCACGTAGACAAGGAGCAGTGCGTACTGACCCGAGGTCTGGAGCCGGACGATCTCGGACGCGGCCGCGCCTGCGGCAAAGCGCGGTGCGAGGCTGAAGACCGTGGCGATTGCGCAGAGCTTGGCGGCCGTCACCCATCCGAGGCGAGCGACCCTGACCAGCCACAGCCCACTCGCCGCCGCGGCGACCAGCGCGATGAATCGTGTGAGCCCGGTCGGCTGCGCGCGTGCGGACACGCTGTAGCGCGCGGGGCTCTCGCGAGGGTCGGTGCCATCAGGGGAGGAAAAGAGGAGGGCGTTTCCCCAGTGTGAGTAGCTGCCTCCACCGTGGTCCGCAATGAGGGCATGCATGGCATGCGATGGACCGAGCGCGGTACCGTCCCGAAGCAGCACGAGGGTGGAACGGCCTGGCGCCTCGTTCGTATCGCCGGGCACTTCGAAGCCCGCCCGAGCGAGTGTGGCCATGTCGACAGCGAACTGCTGTCCGGAGACATGACGTATCGCGTCCGGAGCGAGCGACAGGGTCACGGTTGGCGACCACGACAGGAGCCAGAGCGCAACGCTGGCCACGGCACCGGCGGTTGCCACCCACGCCCACCGGCGAACACGTCCGGACACGGTCCGGAGATTAGCACTGTGGGTGTACTTGAGAGGGGCCTTCGGGGAGAATGCATGGATGTCTTCGGTGTTCACACCCCACGCCATGCCGGCCGGCGCGAGTGGCCGCCGGTGATGAGCGGACAGTCGCCCTCCTTGCATCTCGTCATGGTGGCCAGCGGGTACCCGCCCGCGCAGGCGGCCGGTCTGGAACGAGGATGTCAACGGTTGTCCGAGGCGCTCGTGCGCCGTGGACATGACGTGACCGTGGTGACGGGACATGCCGCTGGCCTACCCGAGGACGCACGTGAAGATGGTGTGCGTGTGCTGCGCGTGCTGCGGCCCAGGGGGCCGGGGCCGTTATGGGGATGGAGTTACCGGCGTCAGGTACGCCGGTGGCTCAATGAACTCTTGCCGCAGTGGGACCTGGTGATGTGCCATCAGCTATATCTGCACTCGGTGGAAGCGAACGAGATCGCACGCAAGCACGGACGCCGGTCGTGTCATCTGCTCGTCGCGGCCCAGGACTACTCCGATGTCACGCGTCTTGCGTCGATTCGGGGCGGTGCGTCGCTCGTGCGACGGGCGGTGGATGCCGACGCCTTGTTCGTGCTCTCGCGCTTCAGTCGGCAGGAACTCCTGGCGGCCGGTGCACGACCTGAGCGCGTGCACGACTACCGATACTTCGTGGACGTTGACCGCTTTCGCCCTGCTGACGATCCGCCGGCGCGTGAGCTGTTGTGTCTGGGGCGCTGGCATCCGCAGAAGAACCTGCCTCTGCTGCTGGAGTCGTTCGCACTCTTTGCCGTACGGGTGCCTGACGTACGCCTGCGCATCGTTGGCGCGGGAGAGGAGGAGGTCACGCTCCGGCGCCTGGTGGCTGCGCTGCCCTGCCGCGACCGCGTCATCATCGAAGGATGGGCCACAGATCCGCTGCACGCGTACCAGCGCAGTCTGGCGTTAGTCACGTCGAGCGATGCCGAGGGGTTGTCGAACGTGTTGATCGAGGCCATGGCGACGGGCACACCTGTCGTCACGACGGACGTAAGCGGCGCCAGGGAAGCTCTCGATCTCGTGGACGCCCCGCCCGTGGCGAGCGGCAGTGTCGTCGTGGGCCGGGGGGGCCTGCTGGCACCCATGCGCGACGCTGTCGCACTCGCCGCTGCTCTGGAACGTGTCACACGTGATGAGCCTTTGCGTCAGGCCCTGTCGCAGGATGCCAGGATTCGTGCTGTCGCGGCATTTTCAGAGTCAGCCAGCGTGTCGGATTTCCTCACAGCGGTCCAGAGCGCGACTGCGGAGTCGGTGTGCGACGCTCGTTGAGCGCTCTGCTTCGGTTCGCCCGGTGGAGCGCATCCTACCGGGCGACATTCGGAACGTGGCGAGGCCTACGTCTGTGTCTGCAGGTGCGACGGCTCTGGACTGACGTTCCTGGAACCATGGTTCGCCTCGACGTGCCGGATTGGCCTGGGCCTGTTTTCCTTCGGGCGCACACCTCAGACCTGTCCACGTTCGAGCAGATCTTCCTCGCGGGCGAGTTGGATCATCACCTGCATTTCTCGCCGACGCGCATCGTCGATGCGGGAGCCAATGTCGGGTTCGCGTCGATTGCCTTCGCCTTGCGGTATCCGGAGGCCCAAGTCGTCGCCATCGAGTTCGAGCGAGCCAACTTCGATCTGCTCGTTCGGAACACGCAGCACTGGCCGACCATCCGCCCGATGCACGCCGCATTGCGGGGGCAGTCGGAGCGCGTCGGCGTGCGCGATCACGCTGTCGTGGCCTGTGCGTTCGAGGCAGTAGCGGTCGGTGACGGAGGCGTGGAAGGCGTCACGGTCGGTGGTGTGATGGAACACACCGGATGGGACAGTCTCGATCTTCTCAAGCTGGACATAGAGGGCAGCGAACTCGAGGTGCTCGAGAATGCTGCCGAATGGGAATCGCGCGTACGTGCCATCGCCGTCGAGACTCACGACCGGTTTCGACCAGGCTGTCAGGCCGCACTGGAGCGCGTAGTCGGGAGCGGTGGCTGGCAGCGCTCGATCAGTGGCGAGTATCAGTGGGCCGTGCGAGAGTGAAGCGATGGCACTTCTCTCACCCTACGGCGAGTTCTTGCTGGAGAGTGTCCGCGCGCAAGGCGCCTTCGCCCGGACGCTGACGGTCGGCCGACAACAGAACATGGTGCGCAGTGACGTACTCCATCGTTTCGGCATCGCGCCGGATGTGGCGCGCGCCGTGGCTGAGGCTCCGTACGCGGATCACTTCCTGCTCGATGCGTGCGGAGCATCCACAGTCGAGGCCGTCGATGCTTCGGCTTACGAAGGCGCAGACCTCGTGGCCGACTTGAATCGTCCGGTACCCACCGCGTGGCACGGCCAGTACGATGTGGTCATCGATGGCGGCACGCTCGAACACATCTTCTTCGCAACGACCGCCCTCGCGAGCCTCATGCAGATGGTGCGTCCTGGTGGCCGACTCTTTCTTGCCACGCCCACCAACAACCATTGTGGACACGGCTTCTACCAGTTCAGTCCGGAGTTCCTGTATCGCGCGCTTGCTCCCGAACACGGCTACACCGTCGACCGCATGGTGCTGTTCGTGCACGCGTACCCCAGTGCTGAGCTGACGCCGCGAGGGACGTGGTATGCGGTGGAGGACCCGGCGACAGTTCGCAACCGAATCACACTGCAGTCGGGCGAGGCGGCTCTACTCTTCGTAGAAGCCTCGAGGATACGAGCCGTCGAGCCGTTCGCCATCGCGCCTCAGCAAAGCGACTATGCCGCCGCCTGGCACGGCGCTGCTGACCCGGTGGCTCCAGGAGAAGGCGGAGCGCGTCGCGACTGGCGCGACCTGTTGCGCCCTGCAGCCCGATGGCTCTCGACCGTCCCTGTTGTACGCGGCAACATTGAGCGGCGCTGGCGATCTTCGCTTCGCAATCGGCGATCGTTCCGGCCGATCAAGTGACCCGGGTCACGACAGGTTGGCGACGGAGTACCGCGACACGGAGCATCAGACCTGCCAGCGACGCGGCCGCGGTCGCCAGCAGGCTGCCGTCGACTGAGTAAGCCGGAATGAGGAGCGCGTTGCCACCGAGATTGGCTACCGCTGTCACGAGCGAGATGGCAGAGGTCGTCGATACGCCGCGCAGGCCCTTTGCGACGAGCAGATCAGCGCTCATGGTGACCCCGAGGTGCATGTAGATACACAACCCGAGGAGGCTCGCGGTCACCCACGAGAACTCGAACTTGCCACCGTAGACGACGAAGAGCAGGCGGCACAACAACGCTGCCGCTGGAACGGCCAACCAGCCCACGACGACGAAGGTGCGGGCCACACGTCCGTACATGGCCGATGGGTTGCCGTGCGCGCTTGCTGTCGGAAGCAAGACGTCAGAGACAAGTTTGGTCACGCGGCTCGCAACAATGTTGAACGCGGCATAGTAGGCGCCATACAGGCCGACTGCACTCACTCCGTGGTACGCGTTGAGCATCAGCGTGTCGATTGAACTCAGTGCGAACAGGTAGGCGACGCTGCCGACCGAGTAGACCGCGCCGAATCGTGCCAGCCGCTGAACCAGGGCTCGTTGCGGCCATTCCATCGAGGGCGCGGTGTCCTTCAGACAGAGCCCGGCGAACACGAGCAGCCGCATGGCGCTCAGGAGAACGTACAGCGCATACGTCCAGGTAACGCGCGTGACGAGCAGGGCCGCCGTTGGCACGGCATACGCCACCGCCGCTACGACGTTGTGCCGGCCGACGCGCGCGAACAGCCGCAGCCCGGTCAGCATGGCTTGCGTCACGATTTGCAGAGTGGTCACCGCCGCAAACCCGAGACTCCAGAGCAGTACTGTGCGCGGCACACCCAGCGCAGTCGAGAGTGGCGTCGCCGTGACTGTGCCCACCAGGACCACGGCCGGGAGGAGGCAACCGATCAACACGAGCGTGGAACTCAGCACCCGCCCTGGTGCAGGAGAAGAGGCGATCTCCCGCGCGGCCGCGGCATGGAGACCCAGAAGCATCGGCACGACGAACAACTGCGCCGTGCCGATCACGAGATTGGCGCTGCCGAACTCCTCCGGACCAAGCAGGCGGACGACATACGTACTCAGGCCGAACGTGATCAGCGTGGCGATGACATCGGAACTCAGAAGGTAGCCGAAGTTCGCGAGAAAGCTGCGCGTGCCGCCGGTGAGCGGACCGCCGAGGAGCCTGGCGGCAAGAGCGTCGACGAGGCTGGCGACTCTCGCCCGTGCGCGTGTGACGGCTGAAGACAAGCGTTGAATCCTACTGTTCAGCGTTGCCGCGCACAAGGATGACCAGGCTGGCAGATCCTTATAATAGGTGGGTTTGGCCGATCGTCTGCATGTCTGTTTCGTGATCCGTTCTCTCGAGACGGGTGGGGCCGAGCGGGAAACGGTCGAGCTGATCCGCCGCCTGGCAGGCGGCGGAGACAGGGTGACGGTTCTCGTCTTCTATGGCGGTGGACAGCTCGAGCAGGATCTCGCAGGGCTCCGGGGCGTCACCGTGCGGTCATTGGAAAAGCGCGGCCGCTGGGACATGCCGCGCTTCCTGTACCGTCTGTGGTCGGTCGTGCGGCAGGTTCGCCCCGACGTCCTCGTGGGCGTACTGGGCGTCGCAACCGAGTCGGTGCTCCTGGTGGGACGGGTGCTCGGCGTGCCCGTCGTGTGGCGTCTCGGTGCGGCCTTCATGGACTTCTCGCTGTACGACTGGGCGCCGCGCGCGATATTCCGGATTGGTGCGTGGCTGTCTCGCTTTCCCGATGCGATCCTGATCAATTCGGAGGCTGGTCGTGCGCATCACGTGGCGCATGGCTGGTCTCCGGCACGGATGGAGGTGATTCCCCAGGGCTTCGATGTGGGGAAGTTCCAGCCAGACCGCTCCGCCGGGATGGCCGTTCGCGCAGAGTGGCGCGTCAGGGACGAGGATTTGCTCATCGGTCTTCTGGCACGCCTCGATCCCATCAAGGACCACGAGACATTTCTTCGCGCAGCAGCAATCGCGTGGCGGAAGGAGCCCGCGCTGCGATTCGCGTGTATCGGCGGTGGTGTCGACGGGGAGTACCGCGACAGGATGGAGCGGCTGTCGATCGAACTGGGCCTGCAGCACGTCCTGGCCTGGGTTGGTGAACGTCGCGACGTCATGGGCTGCTGCAATGCTCTGGACATCGTGACGCTGACGTCCCTCGGCGAAGGCCTGTCGAACGCGATCGGCGAAGCGATGTCGTGTGGCGTTCCCGCAGTGGTCACGGATGTTGGCGACATGGCACGGTTGGTCGGCACGACGGGTCGCGTCGTGCGTTCGAGGGACGCCGACTCCCTTGCGGCAGCCTGGCTCGAGCTCGCCGCGCAGCCGTCGCTTCGACGGATCCTCGGTGACGCCGCACGCGCCAGGGTGATGGAGCACTATTCCGTGGACGCGGCGGCTCGCGCGTTTCGCAAGACGTTCACCACGCTCGCGGAGCGGAGGCGATGACCTCTCGCGCTGAGGTGCGGATCACGGCGGTCATCTCCTCCCTGGCGTGCGGTGGTGCCGAGCGCGTCATGTCGATTCTCTGCAATCACTGGAGTGGTGCGAATCAAGTGACGTTGCTCACCTTCGACGACGGTCTCGAGCCGCCGTTCTTTCCCCTGAGTCCGGCGGTGTGTCATCGGCCGCTGGGGTTGGCGGGAAGGTCGACTCAGGTCATCGATGCCGTCGTGCGCAACGCCGGTCGTGTGCGTCTGCTGCGACGTGCGATCGAGGCATCGACACCGGATGTGGTGGTGAGCTTCGGCGATCGAACGAATGTGACCGTGCTGCTGGCGACGCGAGGACTCCACGTGCCGGTCGTGGTGTCGGAGCGCAGTGATCCGCGGAACTTTTCGCCTGGGTGGGCGTGGTCCGTGCTTCGGGCGTTCACCTATCGACAGGCTTCGTCGATCGTGCACGTCGCGACTGAGGGCCGCGAATGGTTCCGTGGCAGCCTGGCGCGCAAGGTCCGAGTCATCCCGAATCCAGTGGCCGTCGCGCCGGCACGACGGCGAGATCCGAAGGACGACGATGTCGTGCGGCTCGTGTCAGTGGGACGTCTCGCTCACGAGAAGGGTCACGACCTGCTGCTGGAGGCGCTCGCGAGTCTGTCTCCGGATACACGGCAGCGCGTGAGCCTGACGGTCGTCGGCGACGGACCCCTGCGGGAAGCGCTCGAGGCCCGCGCGTCCACCCTCGGCCTCGAGCAGCACGTACGGTGGGCGGGGCGTCAGCAGGACCCGCTCGCCTTCGTGAACGCTGCGCACGTCTTTGTTCTGCCATCCCGGTTCGAAGGATTCCCGAACGCCCTGGCTGAGGCCATGGCGGCCGGACTGGCGGTTGTCGCAACAGATTGCCGCTCGGGTCCGCGTGAACTCATCGATGATGGCCGCAGCGGTCTACTGGTTCCTGTCGACGATATCGCGGCACTCGCTGCTGCGATCACGGAATTGGTGGCCGACCCGACTCTGCGCCGCCGTCTGGCTGCGGAAGCGCCGGCGGCGACGCACCGCCTGCACGTCGACCGCGTGGCGGATGAGTGGCAGGCCTTGTTCGCTGAGGTAAGGGCGCGAAACGCATGACAATCAGGGAGAACTCCAGGACAACACCGGGCCTGGCTCTGACGTTCGTGGCCATGGTGGCGCTGCCCATCGGCCTGCAGTGGGTCACACCGGCTACCGTCGTGATCCCGATCGTCACAGCCGTCCTGGCACTTGTCCTGTCGCGGTTGATGCCAGGCGCGTCATCTCACGCGTTCCTGAGAATCTGGATCGGGAGTGCGATCGTACGGTGGCTCGCGCTGGTGGCCGCCGTCGTCGCCCAGCGTTCACTCGGCACCGTGGTCCTCGGTGGAGACGGGCAGCAGTACCTCTCTCGTGCACTGTACCTTGCCGCGTCAGGATTCTCGCTCGACGTATCGCCAATCGTCGAGTTCGGGACCTACGATGTCGGGCCGTACTACTACTTCGCGACCGTGATTGG
Source organism: Acidobacteriota bacterium (assembly GCA_020845575.1). NCBI lineage: Bacteria > Pseudomonadati > Acidobacteriota > Acidobacteriota bacterium. Next base: position 60,605 of record JADLFL010000055.1, read on the forward strand.
AGGTCTCGGGCAGAACCTCATCGCGTTGCAGATGACCAACGCGGCGGTGTCGTCTCTCGTTCCGCCTCTGACGTACGCGATGGCGCACCGCCTCGTGCCTCGACACGCCATGTGGATCGGCATCGTGCTGGCGCTGTATCCGACGGCCATGGTGTTCGCCGTGCTGGATCTTCTCAAGGATCCTTCGGTCGTACTGGCGACCGTCACGGCGTTCTGCGCCATCGTCTATCTCATCGAGGACGATGCGATCCTTGCACCTGGACGTCGCGCGACTCTGCTGTTCCTCATCCTGGCAAGCTTGTCCTATCTGCACCTGAGTCGCTACTACAGCATGCTGTTCCTCGGCTTGGCCATGCTCGTGAGTGTCGGCTTCCTCGTCGCCTGGCGGCGCGCTCGGCCTCGGCGTGCGCTCATGCAAGTGGCCGTGGTCTGGGTACTCGCAGAAGGGATATTTCTGCCGTTCGGCTGGCCGCCGTCGCCGGCGATGCTGTCGAGCAGCGCGCAGTCCGTCCTCGATGCGGCGGACATCGCGCATCGTGCCACTGACGTGCAGGGCGCCGACGAGCCCTTGACCTCTCCAACTCCTCGCAGGAGGCCGGGCATCGTGGCGCGGGAGCGAGCGTTGCCTCAGTTGTCCGAATCACTGCGCATTGCCGGTGGTGGTCGCTCCGACGCTGGCGATGGCGCAGTGGTAAGCCCATCGACAGGCCTGCACACACGTGATGGCTCGCGGAATGTGGGGATGAAAGGCGCGGCACCGACGGCCGTGAAAGTAGAAACGGTGGCGTACCAGGCGCTGCCGGAGCAATCTGGCGTCAAGGGGCGTGTCATCGACGTGTCACGCAAGCTCCTGGGGCCGTTCGTGTGGGTGCTGCCTCCTGATTTGTCTCTGCGTACGGTGATGGTCGGCGACTATCTCCTGTACCCCGGGATGATTCTCTGGTACATCGCCTGGCCGTTCATGATCGTTGGCGTCGTCTGGACGAGCATCTTGACCGTGCGCGGGCGCGCACCGCTGATGCTGGGCTGCCTCGCTGTGTTCGCCGGCCTGTACCTGGCTTTGTATGTTGGGGTGAACCTGTCGTTCCGGCAGCGCGACGCCCTGTTGCCGTTCTTGTTGATACTGGCGGCCGGCGGGTATGACGTCATTCGCGACTGGCGCGCGTGGCCCTGGGGCTACGGCGTGTATTGGCTGGGACTGGTTGGCCTGGCGGCGGCGCATCTCGTGGCACGGGCGAGACTGGCGCCATAGATGTCGGCAGACGAACGGTTCGTGGCATTCGTGCTCACGACGCTCGACACCGGTGGAGCCGAGGGCCAGTTCGCGCTGCTCGCGGCGGCGCTGGCCGCACGCGGGCATCGTGTGGAGGTCACGTGCCTCGGCTGTTCATCGCCGCTCGCCACCAGTCTGCGCGCCACTGGTGTGACCGTGTACGAACTCGGGGCCCGGACGCCCTCTTCATTGCGGAATGCGTGGAGACTCGTGTGCGGTTTTGCGTCGACGGTCGTGCGCTGGCGTGGCGACACACCTCGGGTCGTTCACGGAGTTCTGCTACACGGATACATTTTCGGGGCGTTTGCTGCCCGACTGGCTGGCGTTCCAGCGGTGGTGGCGAGCCGGCGTTCACTCGGAGCGTTCAAGGCCCACAGGCCGTTGCTCCTGGGTTTGGAACGCCTCGCCACCCGATGCACGGATGTCGTGGTCGCCAACTCCGCGGCTGTCAGGCAGGACACGTTGGAACGCGAGCGACTCGATCCTGCCATCGTTCGCGTCATCCACAACGGCCTTGCGCCGTTTGTCGACGTCCCTGATGCGCGAGAGCGACTGCGGCGCGGTTTGCGGACATCGGTCGAGATGCCGGTCGCAGTGATGGTGGCCAACCTCATCGCGTACAAGGGGCATGACGTGTTGTTGCCGGCCTGGCGGCACGTGCTGGAACGGCATCCAACCGCCATGCTCTGGCTTGTCGGAGAGGGCCCTGAACGGGGACGACTGGAGACACTGGCGCACACGCTTGGCATCGAGACCCAGATACGATTCGCTGGCAGCCGCGTCGATGTTCGGGAGCTTCTGGCGGCAGCTGATGTGCTGGTCCATGCGTCGCGCGAAGAGGGATTCAGCAACGCGATTCTGGAGGGAATGGCTGCGGGGTTACCTGTCGTTGCGACAGCGGTCGGTGGGAACCCAGAGGCCGTCGTAGAGGGGGAAACAGGCGTGCTGGTGCCCGCAGATGACGCGGTCGCGCTGGCCTCCGCGATCGACCAGGTGATTGACAACTCGACCGTGTCACGTGCCTGGGGCACCGCCGGTCGCGCGCGAGTGGCCGCGTCGTTCACGATCGATCAGATGGTGGCTGCGTACGAAATGCTGTATGCCGAGCTGTTGATCCGGAAAGGCCAGGCATAAAGACGTGTGTGGCATCGCAGGACGCATCAATTTTCTCAGCGGCGCACCCGTCGATCCTCGCCATGTGACGGCGATGTGCGACCTGATGCGGCACAGAGGCCCTGACGGCGAAGGTGTCTGGGTAGACGGGCCCGTGGGGTTCGGACATCGACGCCTGTCGATCATCGATCTCTCGAACGCCGGCGCGCAGCCGATGAACAGGGGAGATGGGCGACTGTGGCTCACGTTCAACGGGGAGATCTACAACGTCCGCGACGTGCGACGCGCCCTGGAGGCCAGGGGCGTGACGTTCCGGTCCCACACGGATTCCGAGGTCATCCTGGCGGCATACGACGCCTACGGTGACGACTGCGTCAGTCACTTTGTCGGGATGTTCGCGTTCGCCATCTGGGACGCGCGGGCGCGCCGGGCCCTCATCGCGCGCGACCGCGTCGGGAAGAAGCCGCTGTTCTATCGCTTCGATTCCGACGGCCTCGCGTTTGCGTCGGAGGTGCGGGCGTTCTTCGGCGAGCCCGGGTTCACGGCCGAGCCCGACCCGCAGGCGATTGCCGACTACCTCGGGTTCCAGTACGTGCCGACGCCCGGCAGCGCCTTCAAGGGCGTGCGGAGGCTGCCCCCCGGCCACGTGATGACGATCCAGGACGGACGGCAATCCATCACGCGCTATTGGTCGCTACCGTACCAGCCGACATTGACGATCAGTGAGGACGAGGCCGTGGAGGCCGTGGACGAGGCGTTGGACCGTGCCGTCCAGGATCGTCTCGTCAGCGACGTCCCGCTCGGCGCGTTCCTCAGCGGGGGGATCGACTCGGGGACGGTCGTGGCGATGATGGCCCGGCATTCGTCGACGCCGGTCCGGACTTTCTCGATCGGGTTCGCCGAGGAGCGGTACAACGAACTGCCGGCGGCGCGTCTCGTGGCGGAGCGCTACGGGACGCGGCACGAAGAGTTCGTCGTCGAGCCCGACGCCGTGACGCTGATGCCGAAACTGGTCTGGCACTACGGCGAGCCATATGCGGATTCATCGGCCCTGCCCACATTCGCGTTGGCGGAGATGACGCGCCGGCACGTGACGGTGGCCCTGAACGGAGATGGTGGTGATGAGAGCTTCGGCGGGTACACGCGGTATGTGGCCAGTCTCGCAGCGTCGCGGTTCGACCGGGTGCTGCCCGCGGCATTGCGCCGGCTCCCGGCTCTCGTCACCGGGCCCGTCTCATATGCCGTGCCGACGCCGCTCTTGCGTCGTGCGCATCGTTTCTTCGAGAGCTTTGGCGAGTCGTCCGAGCGGCGTTACGCCTCATGGATGCTGCATTTCGATCTGCAACGCAAGCGAGCCGTGTGCCGACCCGAGTTTCTGGAAACCGTGCAACCCGATGTCGTGCCGCAATTGGAGGCCATCTTCGAGGCATCGTCCGCCCCTGACTTCATCGACCGGATGCTCGACGTGGATGTGCAGACCTATCTGCTCGACGATCTCCTGGTGAAGGTCGATATCGCGACCATGGCGCACTCGCTCGAGGCACGGTCGCCCCTGCTCGATCACCGCGTGATGGAACTCGCGGCGCGCCTGCCGGCGCGGTACAAGATCAAGGACGGCAGACACAAGAAGCACGTTCTGCGTCGCGTCGCGGCCCGACTCCTGCCGACGGAGATACTCGACCGGCCGAAGATGGGTTTCGGCGTCCCGCTCGATCGATGGTTCCAGACGAGCCTGCAGGGGTACGCCCGTGAAATCCTCCTCGACGAGCGGACGCTGAACAGAGGCTACTTCAAGCCGGACGCCATCGGTCGCGTGCTCGATGAGCATGCCTCGGGCCGCATGTTCTGGCACTATCAGATCTGGAACCTCCTGATGCTCGAAGGCTGGTTCCGTACGTTCATCGACAGACGGCCGGTGCCGTCCGATTGGCCATGATCATTCACCAGTCGGAGGCTGCCGCGTTTTCGAGTCCGACCCGCGTACGGGGGCGCGCTGGCGCGCTTGTCGCGGCGGTTGCCGCAACGATGGTCCCGATCGCAGCGGCGCAGGGCGGTGGGAGTCGGACGATGTCGACTCCTGTCGACCTGACATCGCAGACATGGACCGTTGCGCCGACCACGGGGACCGTGGCCGCGGTGTCTTCCCTTCGCGTCGCGAACATCGGCACTGAAGCCGCGCGCGGCGTCACGGTATGGCCCGTCGACTACTTCGCAGACACGGCGGCATTGCTCGCGAGAATCGCTCCGGATGATTGGCCTCCCTCGCAACGCGCGCGCGCGATCTACGAGTACGTACGCGACCACTACTACCAGTGGGAAGCACCTTCGTACTGGTCGACGGAGGGCGCACGCCCGGTAGCGTTCCTCGGGTTCTACGGTTACGGTCTCTGCTCGGACGTTGCCACCACGCTCGGCCTACTTTTCGAGCGCGCGGGATTGCCCACGCGGATGTGGAATCCTGGAACACCGCCTACCCACGTGGTGACAGAGGTCTACTACGACGGGCGCTGGCACATGTTCGACGCGAATTGGCCGGCCGTGTTCATGCTGTCCGATGGCGTCACCGTCGCTGGCGTCGAGGACCTCATCAGCAGCCCCGAACTGCTGGCGTCTGCTGGGGGAATGTATGCCACGCTGCGTCCCATCTACGCGTCGACGCCGCTGAATGCGGTCTGGCCTGTGACAGCCGCGGCTGCGGCCGCCGATCCCGACCTTTCGTGGACGTTGTTGCCGGGCGACAGCGTGCTGTTTTCGACGACGAGCGCCGTTGCTGCCAGGGACGACAATGCAGGAGAGTCGCGGCCAGCGCTCGCCATCGCGAGCGGTCTTCTTTCGTTACGGGTAGACGCCGGCGCGCCATCCAGTCATGAACGTCTCGTGTCGAGCACCAACGTGGTACTGCGCGACAGAGACGGTCGCCTCGGGTGGGAACCTGCCGACCCCGAGCACCCAGGCGAACTCGTGGTGCGAGTCGACGTTCCCTATCCCATTCGCGACGTCACGACACGGCTGGAGGGGAGTACCCATGGCTCGGAGGCTGGCATTTCACTCGGCGCGCAGCGCCACGCCGATGGGTTCCTGCTGGCTGATAGCGATCTGGCCAGCGGCGTGTTCCTTGAGTGGCCGGGAGTCGCGTCGGCAGAGGGGTTCGCCAGTGCGGAAGACGATGGACTGTTGCCCTTCTTCCACACCGACGGCATTGCCAGCGAGAGCCTACTGATCCTGCACCTCGAAGGAGCGCCCGGCGAGCGACGCCTCGAGTTGTCTGCGTTCCGACGCTCGGAGCTCGAGCAGGTCTTCGTGGACTGGTCACATGACGGGAGCGAGTGGACGGCTCTCTGGTCTGCGCATCCAGCGGAGTTCTGGTATTTCGATGCCACGATCCCGTTGCCGTCCGAACCTGCCGCACTCTTCTTGCGCGTGCGGACCAGCGCGCCGCTCCCCCACGCTGGAATCCGCCGACTCAGGGTCGCCGGGATGCGCGGCAGGACGCCGGCACCTGTCTGGCAGTCGACAGGTACGACGTTCGAATCGGCAGGTGCTGTCGACATTCCGCTCGGAGCCTCTCTGGTGCCGCGACGTGGTGTTGCCCTGCACAGTGCGCTCCTGCACGTGTCCATGGCTGCCCCGAGCGGACAGATCGCGCGAATCGAGTCGATTGGTGTCGAGGCGGCGTTCCAGACGAGCCGATGGTCGCCAGCGAGGCTCGACAAGTGGGGCACCACGTTCACAGCAAGGCAGGTCACGCCTGGTCAGTTGGTGGTTCAGCATGAATGGGACGAAGTGCTCGACACGACGCCCCCGGTCCCCACGACTGTCGCCCCGACTCCCGGCGTCCCGCTTGACCCTGTGACTCGCGAAGTGGCATGGCAGGGCTGGCCTGCTGCCACAGGCTATGAACTGCGTCTGTGCGTCGATGAGGCATGTCTGTCGCCGTTCGCTTACCAATACGTCGAGGCGCCGTCCGGAGGGGATGGTGTCGTGACGGCCTTGCTCCAGGAGCATCCCGCCCTGCTGCCCGGGCACGTGCGGTACTGGTCGGTGCGTGTCATGACCACGGCCCTGTCGTCAGACTGGAGTACGCCGACGGCGTTTTCGCTGGAGTATCCGCCTTTCGTGACGATCGACGCTCCGGCATCGTCGGAAGTAGAACTTCCCTGGGTCACGCTGACGGGTACGGCAATCACCGACGGGCTCGCCTCCCTGGCGTGGACCACGAGTACCGGACAGGGCGGCACGATTCCCATCGAGGCGACGTGGAGCCTGCCCCTCACGCTCTCCGCTGGCGTCACCGAGATCGAAGTGACAGCGGTGACGACGACGGGACTCGAGACGCGGCGTCGCGCGACGTTCTCCGTCCGACCACGGTCGTATCTGCTGGCGGAAGGTGCGACGGGAGACGCCTTCGATACCAACGTGGCGATCGCCAATCACGCCGACATCGAGGCTCCTGTCCGCGTCAGGCTGATGGGGGATGCCGGTGTGGCGTACGAGTTGACGCACGTCCTGCCCCCCTCGGGCCGGATGGACTTCGAGCTAGGCGCGCTCCTCCCCGGAACGGCAGTGGGCATCGCGACAGAGGTCGTATCGCTGCGTGGCGTGCCACTCAGTGTGGAACGTCTGATGACGTGGGGCACCGATGCGTCAGGAGCACACGCAGGTCGTGCCGTGACGGGCCCGAGCCGCGTCTGGTACTTCGCCGAAGGCAATGCAGGCTCCTTCGACACGTACTGGCTGGTGATGAATCCCCAGGACGAACCGGTGACCGTGACCGCGACATTCCTGCTGGACGAGGGCGAGACCATCACGTACACGACGGGCGTTCGCGCTCACGAGCGACTGAACATCCCGGCGTGGTTCGTTGACGGGCTCGCCGGGCGGTCGTTCGGAGCGACGTTCGAGGCGACGCGCCCGATTGCGGTCGAACGAGCCATGTATTTCGCCGGCGCCTTCCCGTGGAAGGGCGGGCACTCGTCGTCTGGTGCCGTGTCACCACACACGCGGTGGTATTTCGCCGAAGGTGCGACGGGTGCGTTCTTCGACACGTTCATCCTGCTCTCGAATCCGAACGCCGAGCCGGCAGGTGTAACGGTGACGTACCTCCTGGCGGACGGTCGTACCGTATTCAGGCAGGTGATGGTCGACCCGTTCGCCCGCCTCACCGTCTGGGCAGATACGGATCCCGACCTCGCCGCTGCCGAGATGTCGATCGTGCTCGATGCCGATCGACCCATCGTGGCAGAACGCTCGATGTACTGGTCGCTCGACGCCGTGTCCTGGGAGGATGGGACCGTCGTCCTCGGGGGCCAGGAGCCGGCCGCGTCATGGGGGCTGGCCGATGTCCGGACCGGGACGCAGGCGGGATACGACACGTACATTCTCATCGCCAATCCGGACGACACGGAAGCGCGCGTGCGCGTACGATTCCACGGAGACGGGCTGCCGGATGTCGTGCGGACGTTCCGGGTTCAGCCACATTCGAGACGAACGATCGGCACCGCCATCATGTTGCCGGAACTGTCGGGCCGTCGCGTGGCTGCCGCAATTGAAGGTCTCGACGGCGCGGGAGTCTACGTGGAGAGTTCCATGTACTGGAGCGCCGGCGGGAGAGTATGGTCCACCGGCGTCGTCCGTTCGGCCACGCCACTGCCGGTCCCGGATCGATGACGACACGGCGCCTGCTGCTGATTGGCGCGGGGTATACCGCACGCCTGGTGGCCGACGAGTTTGTCAGGCATCAGCGGGGACAGGAGCTCGTCGTTGCCCTCGACGATGACGCCGCGCTGCGCGACGGGCGCGTCGGGCCGGCTGCTGTCGTGGGCCCTATTGCAGCGCTCGACGCTGCAGTGGTCGACTACGCCATCGATGAGGTCATCGTCGCGATCCCGAGCTTGTCCGGTGTCAGACTACGCGAGATCACCATCGCGTGCCGCCGCCTCGGGCTGCCCGTGCGGACGATGCCTGCCATCGTCGAGCTGCTCGGACGTCCCATCACGCCGCGCCAGCTGAGGCCCGTGGAGGTGGCCGATCTGCTGCGGCGCACGGAGGTCCGGTGCGATGAACCACCGCCCGCGTATCTGAGCGGGCAGCGCGTGCTCATCACCGGGGCCGGCGGTTCGATCGGACGCGAACTCGCGCGACAGGTGTGCCGCGCGCAGCCGGAGTCGCTCGTCCTGCTCGGACGCGGGGAGAACAGCATCCACGCCGCGCACATCGAACTGGCCGCCGATCCGATGGCTCCGCCGCTGGTGCCCGTGATCGCAGACGTGACCGATGAGCGTGCGTTGAGCCGCGTGTTCGCGACGCACGCGCCGACGCTGGTGTTCCACGCCGCCGCGCACAAGCACGTGCCGTTGATGGAGGCACACCCCGCCGAAGCCGTGCGCAACAATATCGTCGGCACGTGGAACGTGGTGCGCTGCGCGGAGTCGAGCGGTGTCGCGCGTCTGCTGCTCGTGTCGACGGACAAGGCTGTTGCTCCGGCGAGCGTCATGGGCGCCACCAAGCGTGTGTGCGAGTGGATCGTCGGGGATGCGGGCGCGCGCGTCGGGCGACCGTGGGTCGCCGTTCGGTTCGGCAATGTGCTGGGCAGCCGTGGAAGCGTGGTGCCACTTCTGGAACAGCAGATCGCGCGTGGCGGGCCGGTCACGCTGACGCATCCGGAGATGTCGCGCTTCTTCATGACGATCCCGGAGGCCGTGTACCTCGTCCTGCACGCCGGTGGCATGGACGACGGCGGCAGGCTCTACGTGCTCGACATGGGGGCACCCGTCCGCATCGTGGATCTCGCTGCGGATCTGATCCAGCTGTCGGGCGAGGATCCCGATACGATCCGCGTCGTCTTCACGGGACTGCGGCCGGGAGAGAAACTCACCGAGATTCTCTGGGAGGACGGCAGCCGGGTACTCCCCACGAGCCTGAGCGCGCTGCTCCGCGTCGAGGAACCGCAGGCGCCCACGGGAGATCGTCTGCACGAGATGGTGCGCGGTCTCGCGTCGCTCGCACGACAAGGCGACGCGCACGCCATCAGACAGGCGCTGCAGGCGGCTGTACCCGGCAGTAGTCCCGCTCTCGCCCTCACCGGCGCCTGATCGCTCAGGCGCGCATGTAGTCGATCACTTCCCGCAGGATCTGATCGAGATCGACGCGAGGTTCGTATCCCACCAGCGCGTTGATCTTGCTGATGTCCGGGACGCGACGAGGCATGTCTTCGAACCCCGATTCGTACGCCTGGTCGTACGGGATCCGTACGATCTCCGAAGTGCTTCCGGTCATCGCCTTCACCTTCTCGGCGAGCGCGTTGATGCTGATCTCCTCGCCGTTGCCGATGTTGAAGACCTGGCCCCTGGCGCGCGGTTCGTCGACCAGCGCGATGAGCGCCCTGACGACGTCGCCGACGTAGGTGAAGCTGCGCGACTGTTCTCCGTCGCCGTGTACGGTGATGGGCTTGCCGAGCAGCGCCTGTCGCACGAAGTTCGGAATGACCATGCCGTACTGGCCCGTCTGTCGCGGACCCACGGTGTTGAAGAACCGCACGATGATCACCGGCAGGCGCTTCTCCTTGGCGTATGCCAGCGCCAGGAACTCGTCGATCGCCTTGCTGCATGCATACGCCCAGCGATGCTTGTGCGTCGGCCCCATCACGAGGTCCTGGTCTTCGTTGAACGGGACGTCGGTGCTCTTGCCGTAGACCTCCGACGTCGAGGCAATCACGACGAGCTTCTTCTTCTTGTTGGCCTGGCGCAGCACGACTTCGGTGCCGTGGACGTTGTTCTCGATGGTCGCGACGGGCTCCTCGACGATCTTCTTCACGCCGACAGCGGCGGCGAGGTGGAAGATCACGTCAGCCTGGTCGACGAGTTCCGCGAGCAACGGCTCGTTCTCCACCGAGTCGATCGTGTACGAGAAGCGATCGTGCCCCTTCAGGTGTGCGATGTTGCCGATCGCCCCTGTCGACAGATCGTCGATGACGTGGACACGATGGCCTGCCGCCAGCAGGGCGTCCGAAAGATGGGAACCGATGAATCCGGCGCCCCCGGTGATGAGTACATGCATGATCCGGCTGGCGGTCCTCTCAACCGCGTGGAACCGATGGCGGCCCCGGCCTATGGTAATCGCCGCGTGACAGGATCTTCTCGAGCCACACGTACAGGACGATGAAGAGATAGCGGCTCCCCATCTCCTTGATCTTCAATTTCGACACGCCCGTCGTCCGGTTGTACCAGCTGATGGGCACGACGGCGTACGAGTAGCCCCTGACAATCGCCTTCAGCGGGAGCTCGACGGTGAGGTTGAAGTGCTTCGACAGGAGCGGCGCGCACCCGCGAATCACCTCGCGCCGATAGCACTTGAACGCGTTGGTCGTGTCGTTCAGCCGGAGCCCGAACAGCACCCTGATGAACGTGTTGGCCATGCGGTTCAGCAGCAGCTTGTGCGTGGGATAGTCCACCACGCGGCCGCCGGGCATGAACCGCGACCCGAACACGCAATCGTACCCTTGAACCAGCGTGCGGTAGTACGCCGCCACGTCGGCCGGGTCGTCTGACGCGTCGGCCATGACGACGCAGACGGCGTCGCCGGAGAAGGCGTCCAGCCCCGCGAGCACGGCATGACCGAAGCCGCCGCTGCGCGGATTCTCGACCCGGCGCAGCTCCGGCAGTTCCTCCGAGAGCCCGTCGAGCACCGCGGCCGTGTCATCGGTGCTGTGGGCGTCGACGACGAGGAGCTCGAACGGGAGGGCGTCGGTGCGAAGACGAGACGCGAAGGTGCGAAGGGTCGCCGCGATGCCGTCCGCTTCGTTGTGAGCAGGAATGACGAGCGACAGCGTGAGCGGCGTGTCGGCAGGGGACGTCGGCGCCGGCATCGCGTCAGGGCGCGACCGCTTCGCGCCAGCGATCGACGTTCCGATCGTGGATGTCCTGCAGCAGCGCGCGCGCGTCGTACCGCTGCACCCAGCCGGGATAGTGGCGCCGGAACTTCGACGTGTCGCTCACATACCAGATGTGATCGCCGATGCGCGCCTTCTCCTCGTACGTCCACGACAGGTCGCGCCCGGCGATCTCCTGACACAGCGCGATCGCTTCACGCATCGAACAGTGGGAGAACCGCGAGCCGCCCATGTTGTAGACCTCACCTGCGCGAGGCGCGTCGGTGAACGCCATGAACGCGCTCACGAGATCGGCGCTGTGGATGTTGTCGCGCACCTGCTTGCCCTCGTACCCGAACACGCGGTAGGGCGTGCCCGTCACCGTGCACTTCATCAGGTACGCGAGGAACCCGTGCAGCATCGTCCCCGAGTGGTGCGGGCCGGTGAGGCAGCCGCCGCGGAACACGCCCGTGCGCATGCCGAAGTAGTGTCCGTATTCCTGCACGAGCACGTCGGCCGCGACCTTCGATGCGCCGAACAACGAGTGCGTCGACTGATCGATGCTCATCGACTCGTCGATCCCGTTGGCGAACGGGTGCGAGGGGTCGATCTCCCAGCGCGTGGCCTGCTCGACGAGCGGCAGGCGGTTCGGCGTGTCGCCATACACCTTGTTGGTGGACGTGAAGATGAACACGGCGTCGGGGCAGTGCTCGCGGCATGCTTCGAGCAAGTGCAGCGTGCCGACGGCGTTGACGCCGAAGTCTGTCAGCGGTTCGCGTGCGGCCCAGTCGTGCGAGGGCTGCGCGGCCGCATGGACGATGACCGCCACGTCGGCGCCGTAGTCGCCGAGCAGGCGCATGACCGCCTCGTCGTCACGGATGTCGAGATCGTGATGTCGATACCGGCTGCCATGGCGGCGCTGCAGTTCAGCGCGCTGCCACGACGTCGACGCATCGTCGCCGAAGAACGAGCGACGCATGTCGTTGTCGATGCCGACCACGTCGAAGCCGCGCGCCACGAACGCGTCCGTCGCTTCCGATCCGATGAGTCCGGCCGAGCCGGTGATCACGGCAACCGCCATCGCGTCAGTGTACCTGTCGCGCGCGCGTCACGGCGCGACCGCGCGGAGCGCGTCTGCGTGCGTGGTCATCCACGCGTGGATGTCGCGCAACACCTGCTCTGGTGTGCGCCGCGGCGCCCAGCCCGTCGCTGCCGTGACGCGGCTGTTGTCGGTCACATAGAGCTTGATGTCGACCACGCGTCCATCGGGACGCGGCGCGATGTCGAGGGTTCTTCCGGTGATCGCTTCGCAGAGCGCCGTGGTCTCGGCCAGAGACAGACTGCACGCGAGCCCGCCGCCGGCGTTGAACAGGCGTCCGGAGAGCGATTCGATCAAGCCGACCTGCGTGACGATGAGGTCGGTGAGGTCGTCGATGTGAAGGATGTCGCGCACCTGGCGCCCGCGCCCGTCCCAGCCGTTGTATGTGAGCGCGCCACCCGAGAGATGACGCGCCATCCACAGCGAGAACACGCCCTGGTCGACCTTGCCCATCTGCCACGGGCCGGCGATCACGCCGCACCTGTCGACGATGGTGCGCAGGCCGAACGCCTCGTGGTACTCCGCGATCAACAACTCCGACGCGAGCTTGGTGGCCCCGTAGATCGATCGCGTGCCCGTGAGCGGGAAGTCTTCGCTGATGCCCGCCGTACTCACGCCGGGGAGTGACTGATCGCGCGCGATGTCGAGCCGTGTCGGCGTGTCGATCGTCGCGATGGCGTTGAGCGCGGCGATGGGGTAGACGCGGCTCGTGGACAGGAAGACGAACGCGGCTCCCGATCGACGTGCCAGTTCGAGGCAGTGGATGGTGCCCGTGAGGTTCGTGTCGATCACGTAGCTCGGGTCGCCGTCGTAGCCCGCGAGTACCGACGGTTCAGCGGAGCATTCCAGCAGCAGATCGAGATCTCGACCGAGTGGCGCGAGATCGGCCGGCGTGCGAATGTCGCCGTGGACGAACTGCACGCCGGCGTTTCGGAGTCGTGCGACGTTCAGTTCGCTGCCGCGGCGCCTGAGGTTGTCGAACGCCGTGACCGACGCGTCCGGCCACGCCTCGCGTGCGCGCAACGCGAGCGCGGAACCGACGAAGCCCGCGCCACCCGTGACGAGGATGCGCGTGGGGATCATCGTGCGTCGCGCAGCGTCAGCACGAACGATCCGACGGGCAGCTGTGCCTGAATCCGTACGGGCAGCCGCCTCGCATCATCCGAGATCCACACGGCGAGGCCACGGCCGACGGCCTGGCCTTTCGCATCGCGGATGGACGGCACGACCTTCCACGCAGGCGACGAGCCGAGGCCCGACTGTATCGTCTCCTTGCCTGTGACATTCAGCGTGACGCGATAGAGATAGCCCGAGTCTGAGACGGCGAACGACGTCGACGCCCCGGGCGCGAAGGCGAGCGTTCGCATGGCAGCCAGCGCAGACAATCCGTCGTGCGTCGGGCCCGGCAACGGCTGGTCCTGCACCATCGTCGTCGACGTCTTCATCTGGAAGATCGCCTCGCGCTTCGACTGATCGAAGCGCGTCTCCTTCATGCGCTGCCGGCTGTTCTCCTGGCTGAACACCGATCCGCGCTGGGGCAGGAGCGTGTAGACGTCCACCAGCGAGTCGGCCTTGTAGTACACCGCATACAACTTCGACACCAGCGACGTCGGACGGCCCTCGGCGACCAGGTAGTAGGCCGTCGAGCCGAACGAGGGCCGCTTGTCGCGAACGGTGAGCGTGGCGGTGCCAGCCGTCACGTAATCAGACCATGACACATCGTAGGTGAGGGCTTCGCCGGCCTTGAAGGGCACGACCTTCTCGGGGCCTGTTGGTCGTGCTGGTGCGGCGGGTGCTGTGCCGGGTTTCGCCGGCGCCGCCGTACCCGCCCTGGGCGGCGGCCCGACAGGCCCGCCCAGCCGCGACGGCAACCGCTGCGCCGCGGGTGCGATCGGCAGAGGGAGCAGAAGCATGAACGCCGTCAACAACGCTCGCCGCGTAAGCACCACAGATCCCATCGCTCTCAGTATCTGACGCTGCCCGGTTGCCGGTTGCCGGTTGCCCATTGCCGGTCTCAAGGTTTTCTCGCCACTACGGCGTAGTCGAGATGCGTGAACAGGAGGCTGTTGAGCTTGTCGACGTTCGCGTTGACGGTGTAGTGCAGGGCGTCGCCGCCGGGCACGTGTTGCAGCTTGTGCGCGTCGGGATAGGGCGAGCGGTACTGGATGTCCACGTGCGGGAACCCGCTGGCGCGCACGAAGTACGCGAGCGTCTCGGGGTGCAGCGGGCGCACGTGCGTGATGTCGCGTACGTAGCTCTGGAAGAACGCGAACCAGCACGCCACGTTGACGGTCTCGAGCGCGAGCACGCCGCCCGGCTTCAGGACTTCGCCCGCGCGCTGGAGCAGGCGCACGAGGTAGTCGGGTTCGAGATGCTCCACGACCTGCGCGGCGAAGATGCCGCCGAGGCTCTCGTCCGCCAGGCCGTCGAGGTACGACAGCGCATCGCCCTCCGACGCGTCGAGCCCGCGCTGCCGGCACACTTCGACCATCTCGTGATTGATGTCGAGCCCACGCGCGCGTATGCCGTCCTGCCGCAGCAGATCGAGGAATTCGCCCCGCCCGCAGCCGATGTCGAGCACGTCCCGCTGCGAGGCAAACAGCGGAACGTAATCCCGCAACCGCTCCCGAATCGTCGTCGCGGACCCGCGGAACTGGTCTTCGAAGCCAACATACTTGAAGGACTCGATACCCCCGGCAGCAAAGGAGTTGTCGGGAGCGGCCGGGCTCGGAGAGCCGGCCCTCCCAGGAGTTCCGGTTGCCGGTTGCCGGTTGCCGGTTGCCGACCCGATCACACCTTCCACCTCTCTCTTCAACGTCTGCGTGGCGCGCGTGATGACGCCGAGCGACTGGGCGAGCTGGGTGTGGGCGGCGTCGAGCGCGGCGACGCGTGATTCGAAGCGGCGTTCGCGGACGGCGAGCATCTCGAGGCGGCGATTCAGTTCATCGCCCACGCCGCTGATCGCCCCACCCGGGCCGACGGTACGATGGTGCAGTGTCTCGACGGCGGTGCCCACGTCTTCCACGCGTCGTGTCGCCAGACCATCGAACTCGTAGTCCTTCGTGTCCACGTACGGCGTGAGCTGCTGCAGATAGACGATGAGCGCCGAGTGGAATGTGGCGAGCTGCGCGAGCTCGTCGCGAAGCGCGGCGAGGACGCCTGTCTGTGCCTCGTGCAGCGAGCGCGTCGCAGCCACGTTGCGGTTGACGTGATCGACGAGCGTGGCGTTGAACGCTTCCTGTCGCGCGAACACCGGCGCGAGCCAGCTCCACACCTGGCGCAGCACCACGTTCTTGATCCCGCTCGGCGGGTGCATGCCCGCGACGATCGCGTAGCGTTCGTTGAGCGGCGTGATCTGCGTCTCGTCGGGCCGCGTGGGATCGTCGGGCACCGCGCGCGGCGCCGGCAGCGCGGCATCGAGCGCAGACAGCGCCGCGTTGTACGCGGCGTCTGCCTCTTCGCGCGCCTGCTTCAGACGTGCGAGGTGGTCCTTGTCGATCGAGCGGGTGAAGCGGACGTCGGCCATGCGCGCGTCGATTATGCGCGCGGAGTGGCGTGAATGGTGCCGCTGAGCGGGCTGCTCGCCGACGCGTAGCGCCGCTTCGGCATGCGGCCGGCGCGCCACGCGAGTCGTCCGGCCTCGACGGCGTGCTTCATCGCCGCGGCCATCAACACCGGTTCGGTCGCCTGCGCGATCGCCGTGTTGAGCAGCACGGCGTCGGCCCCGAGCTCCATCGCGAGGGCCACGTCGGACGCCGTCCCCACGCCGGCATCGACGACGACGGGCACGCCGGCGAACTCCTTGATGATCGAGATGTTGTTCGGGTTCTGGATGCCGAGGCCGGAGCCGATCGGTGCGCCGAGCGGCATCACGGCTGCCGCGCCCGCGTCTTCGAGCTTGCGACACACGATCGGATCGTCGGTCGTGTAGGGCAGCACGACGAAGCCTTCCTTGACGAGCACCTTCGTCGCTTCGATCAGCGCCTCGTTGTCCGGGAACAGCGTTCGCTCGTCGCCGATGACTTCGAGCTTCACCCAGTTGGACAGGCCGGCCTCGCGTCCGAGCCGCGCGGTGCGGATGGCGTCCTGCGCCGTGTAGCACGCGGCGGTGTTGGGCAGGATGAACATCGATGGCGCGATGAAGTCCATCAGCGACGTGCCGCTCCTGTCGTTCAGGTCGACGCGCCGCACGGCGACGGTGACGACCTCCGCGCCGGAGGCGGCGTGGCAGTCGCGCATCACCTCGTTGGACGAGTACTTGCCCGTGCCGACGAAGAGGCGTGAAGAGAAGGTGCGATCGGCGATGGTGAGTGTGTCAGACATCTCGAGGAACCTTGCGTAATCCTGTGCCGTGGACCAGGCATGCCGTTGCCGCGACGATGACGAGGAGCGTGGACGCGGCGCGCCATGTGAAGGGTGTCTGCTCGGCGACGTGCCGGATGGTCGCAAGAACGACGCCGTCTCCGACCACTGCGCCTCCGGTTCCGCGCACGAACAGCGCCGTCTGGACGAGGTCGGCCGGACTCGCCCAGAAATACCGGGCGGTGTCGACGAGTGACTGCATCGCCGCCACGGCGACGCCCATTGTCGCAAGCGGCAACGGGTGCCACCGCGCCGAGAGGCCATTGATGCCGCAGGCGACGACAACGACGAAGGGGGCGAGAAGCGGGAAGAGCCAGCGTCCCTGGTGGATGTCCGTGGTTCCGAGCAGGACCTGACGCACTGACGGTTGGACGGCACAAATGAGGGCGCACAACGTCCAGACGGCGGCTATGGCTGCGATGCCTGGTTGCGGAACGGACCGTGCCCATCTGCTGCTGCCGCCGATGACACCGGCAACCACCAGGGCGACTCCGATGGTCTGCATGAAGGGGCCCGCTGTCAGGACATTGGCGCCGAAGCTTCCGATCCCCATCCACGACGAGTTCACCATGCCCGGCAACTGTTCGGCGAAGTCGTACAGGACCGCGTGCGCCCAGGCGCCCGGACCGCGAGGGATGTCCGTCGGTGTGGGTTGCCCCAGATATGGTGACCGGAACCAGAACAGTCCCGCCGCGACCATGAGAGGCGCCGCGACGGCCATGCCCGCGATCCAGCGCGCGGCCGTCGCCTGACGGGTGCCGCGCCACAGGCCGATCGCGAGAACGCATGGCGGGAGAATCAGAAGGAACGTGGCCGTGTCCTTCCAGGAGACGGCCAGCAGCACGCTTGCGATCAGCGTGCCGACGTCCCATCGGGACCCTCGCCCGAGCATGGCGCGTGTAGCGCTCAGGAACGCGATGGCGCTGAAGGCGTTGGCCCATGCGTCGGGCGTGACGGCGCCTGCGACTGTCGCGGCGACGGGATGGCCTGCCACGAGCAGTCCCGCCAGCAGCGCATCGGTGCGGCGCTGCGTGAGCAGGTGAGCGATGGCCCAGGCGCAGACGGCAATCACCGGGAGCGACAACGCCTGCAGCAGGCGGAGTGCGATGAGCGTGCGATTCGTTACGCCCGCCCCGCAGAGCAAGGCGAGTTCGCGCGCGGTGGTGTAGACGAAGCCGCGTTTGCCCGAAGGCGAGATCGCCGGAAGCTGTCCGGTTGGCGGGGCGATGCACGCGGCAGCGGACGCGTTCGTAAGAGCCAGCGCACGCGTCTGCACGACGGTGAGGTAGACGACCTCGTCGGAGACCTGGTACAGCGGTTTCCACACCGCGTATGCGGCGGCGTGGGCGAAGGCCAGGCACGCGACGAGGAGGAGCCCTGTCACGGCCGATGGACGATCCGCCACCGATCTACCCGCCGCCCACGAAGTTCACGACTTCGACGGCGTCGCCCGCGCGCACGACGGTGGTGGCGTACGCGGCCTTCTTCACGACCGACTCGTTCACTTCCACGGCCACGCGACGCGCGTCGATGTCCAGGCGCGCGAGGAGCGCGGCAACCGTCTCGGGCTCGGGCAGGTCGTACGGTTCACCGTTGAGCTGAATGGTCACAGCGAGGGACATCGGCACACCGACTTCCGAGCATATCAATTCCGATGCCGCGGTGCCGAAATGCGGATCCCACCGGGCGCCTTCGTCATCCCGTCGGGCTGTCGAGGATGTCCACCTGCACGCCGAACGGGGCGGCGAGGTCGCGCGCCCACGTCGCCGGATCGGGGCGCACGTGCGCGGGGGCGTCAGCGGGCCATGACGGTGCGGGCTGGCTCGCAGCCCACGCCAGGACGCGTTCGTACTCGCGCTGCATGCGCGCCACGGTGTGGTGCGCTTCCCACCACTCGCGCGCACGGCGGCCCAGCGACTCGCGCAACTGCGCATCGGCCACCAGCCGACGCAGCGCCTGCCGCACCATCGCCTCCTCGTCGGAGAGCTCGATGGACACCGCCACGGCACGACTCGCGTCGGGCGGCTGGAAGACGCTCGCGGCGTCGCGGCGGTCGTGCTTCAGGAGCCAGTGACGCGGATCGAGCGTCGGGACGTCCGACGTGCTGAGTTGATCGGGCACGAGAGTCGGCTTGCCAGCCGCGAGGCAGCGCAGCCACGAGGCCGACGTCTCCCGCGCCGTCGGCCATCGCAGGCACAGGCACACATCCGCCCCCCGCAACTCCTCGGCGAGTCGCTCATCGTCCACGTAGCCCGTGACCTCGATGAGATCGCGCGTACCCGTCTCCGCCACGTCCTGCCAGAGCGCGTAGTGCTCGCCTACCTCACCCACCAGCCGCAGCCGCACGAACGGCGCTTCGTCGCGAATCGCCGCCAGCGCCCGCAGGATCGGCAGAATGCGCTTCTCCGGCGTGATGAGGCCGAAGGCGGACAGCAGGATTGACTCCGGCAACCGGCAACCGGCAACCGGCAACGGGTTGTTCAGCGCCGGCAACCGGCAATCGGCAACAGGCAACTGGTCGGGAATGTCGACAATACCGAATGCTTGCCTCGCCATCGCAACGCTCGCGCCGGTTGCCGGTTGCCGGTTGCCGGTCGCCGGCCGTGAAACCCACGGATCCGGCACTCCCATCGCCACCGTGGCAATCGGCGTGTCGGGATACTCCTCCGCGAGTGCCTCGGCGAGTGGCGCGCCATGGACGACGAGGGCGCGGGCGCGGCTCATCACGAGACGCAGCATCGGCCAGAGGTAGTACGGCGATCCCTCCAGCCCCGCGACGACGAAGTCGGCCACACGGGGATCGACGCCGGGGTGATTGAAGCGGAACTCGGCGCGGTAGTCGTCGGCGCGCGTGTCGAGCAGGAGCGCCTGTGCACGCGCGTGGTGCAGCGCGGCGTCGTGCAGCACCACGAGGCCGGGCCACCGCAACACGTAAGGCCACATGTACCGATGGCACGCCGCGTTGCCCATCTGGTACACGATGAGGTCGTACGGCGCACGCTCATGCGCGACAGCGAAGTCGTAGGCTCGATAGAGCGGCAGCCCGTACGGGCCGTCGAGCGCGACGGTCTCCCCCCCGCGGCCCGCGTGCAGATGCCCCCCCGCCGCGCGCCACACCCCATCGTCCACGTACAGGTCGATGGCGTGATCGCGCCGCAGCCCCTCGAGGACATCGAGCGAGTACGCCGAGATGCCCGATCGCACCGGCGGCAATGGCGAGAACCACGCAACGCGCACGGGGAAGTATCGGGGATGGGGACGGCAACCGGCAACCGGCAACGGGCAACCGGCAACCGGCCCGCCGCGCGTGCTGGCACTCGAGGCGGCCGGGGAACCGATTCCTCAACCCCAGCGTAGGGGAGTCGCAGGCAGCCATATGCATATGGCATATTCGCCTGTATGAAGAAGACCCTGCACATCGATGAGCCTCTCCTCCGCGACGCCAGGGCGGCCGTCGGGGCGAAGACTGACACCGAGACAGTGCGGCTCGGCCTGGAGGCACTCGTGCGCCGTGCCTCCTACGAGCGCCTGCGGGCACTGCGCGGGTCCGAACCCGATGCGGTGGAGACGCCGCGGCGCCGTGAGCGCGTGGTGTCGGTCGGGTACCCCACGGCATGAGCGTGCTCGTCGACACCTCGGTCTGGATCCGGTTCCTCTCGAACCAGGCCCCGTTCGCGGCCGAACTCGACCGGTTTGCTGGCCGACGACGCGGTGGCCGGTCACGAGCTCATCTACGGCGAGTTGCTGATGGGCGATCGCGGTGGCCGGCAGTCGTTGTTGCGCAGCTACGAACGGATGACGCAGAACCCTCCGGTGCCTCACGCCGACGTCGTGACGTTCGTCAGCGCGCGCCAACTCCACGGACGAGGCATCGGCTGGATCGACGCACACCTGCTGGCGTCGGCCCTGGTCGGCGGGGTTCGACTCTGGACGACCGACGGCCCCCTCGACGCCCTCGCCGACGAACTGGGAATCGCGTACCGGTTCAAGGACGCAGAGACAGCCTGACGCGACGCCAGCCGCAGGCCATGCTGCTTCTTCCGCGTGCTATTCTCGACCTCATGGGCCCAGTCGATGCGCTCTACGAGAACGGCTCGCTTCGGCCAGTTGCCCCGTTGCCGCTGCGGCCGGGAGAATGAGTCAGCGTGATTGTGATGCGGAAGACGGATGCGTCCCGGTGGGACCGTTCACGCTTCCATGCCTCCGACGAGGAGATGGTCCTCGCCGAGGCAGGCCTGGCGGACTGGGCCGACGCCCTCGATCGTGAGGATCGGGGTGACGCAGTGACGCCCTCTACGCCGCCTGCACGGGCTTGAACTCGTGATCCGCCATCGGCGGCTCCCCGAGCGACGTCAGCAGATCGTTGACGCGTGCCAGCGACACCGCCGATGGCGCCGTGATCTCCAGACCGAGTGGCTGCCCGGCGCTGTTGTAGTCCACGAGAAGCAGGCCATCAGGCGTTGCAACCGTGCGGACGCATCTGTCGCCCGTGGTGTGAGGGAGATGCAGGTAGGCCGCGAACGGCCGACCCTTGCGGTAGGTGACCTGGAGCGATCGTTCGGTCATTCGGACACCTCGTAAACAGTCACCACGACGAGCAGTCTGGCCTCGGCGTCGGGTTCCACAACCACGACCCAGCGCGCGTTCTGATTGCGGACGTCAATCGTGAAGCGGCCAACGATGGCCGCCGGGCGAACCCCGACGGCTCGCTCCAGCATAGCCCGCACTTCCATCTCCGTCACACCACGCCGCTCCATGCGCGCTTCCGCGTGGCTGCTGAAAGAGAGGTCCCACGTCCACCAGTGCGGGAAGGTTGCCATCAGCGACGCCGAATTGTAGCGTCGTCGGCGAACCTCCCCCCGCCCGTGGACCCGTTCCTCCCTCCTCCTTTGTTCTCGCGCTTCGTCCCGCGACGCGCCGTCGAGGCAGGCATTCGCCATTCGGCATTACCCCGTCTCCTGTGACAACTTCCGTCGCTTCGCGGTACCGTCAGTTGTCGCTGGTGACGGAAATCGTCAGTCGATCGCCGGTTGTGGTCCGGCGTCCCGACGGCCGGAAGGTGGGGCGTGGCGTCAAAAGTGAGGTATTTGCGGGCGATCTGAGCGGAGCGGGGTGACGCGGGCGGTGTGGCACCGCGCTTGCTATTGAGAGGAGCACGAGGATTCGGAGGCGCGGGGGACGCGACCTCCACCATCGGCTCACGCAGGACCGCTCAGAGGAGACAGGACATGAAGATTCGGAACAACAAGGGTTTCACGCTCATCGAGCTGCTGATCGTGGTTGCGATCATCGGCATCATCGCCGCCATCGCCATCCCGGGCCTCCTCCGCGCCCGCATGTCGGGCAACGAGGCCTCGGCCATCGGCTCGCTGCGGTCTACCAACAGCGCACAGGCGACCTATGGCGCCTCCGCGGCCGGCGGTGGCTACGCCAACGACCTCACGGTTCTGGGTATTGCTTGCCCGGGGAGCACGGAGCCTTTCCTGTCACGTGACCTCACGACGTCCAACGCTGTGCTCAAGAGCGGCTACACGGTGGTGCTCGCGGCTGGCGCGGTGGCCGGAGCTGGCCCGACAGACTGCAACGCGACGCCAACCTTCTTGTCGTACTACTCCACGGCAATGCCTGCCGCACTGGGTAGCACGGGTGTCCGTGCCTTCGGGTCCACTCAGGGCGGGACGATCTGGGAGAACACCACAGGTGCTGCGGCGCCGACGCTCGTTGAGATGGGTGCCGCGCCGACCGCGCAGGTTCGACCGATTCAGTAAGCACGACTCGCGGTAAGACAGAGTGCCCTGTGGAGTTCAGGCTCCGCAGGGCACTCTGTCTTTTTGTGCCAACCGAGCGCGAACTGTCGGATGGTACCTTCCACGCGCATGAGCGGCATTCTCTTTGCAAGAAACTCTGGCCACCAGAGGAGTAGCGTCGCCATGTCAATGCGAATGAATACCGGTTTCACACTCATCGAACTGTTGATTGTTGTTGCGCTGATCGGCGTCCTGTCCGCGCTTGGCGCGCCGTTCCTCGTGGCGGCGAAGTCATCGGCGAACGAGGCATCTGCCATCAGTTCGCTGAGAACACTCAATAGCGGCCAGGCAGCCTATGCTTCAGGCTGTGGAGGCGGGGCCTACAGCGCGTCGCTTGCCGGACTTGTGAGCGGCGATTACGTCTCTCGCGATCTGGATATTTCGCCAAAGAGTGGCTTTGCCTTTGCCCTGGCCGTTGCGGCGTATCCCACCGGCCCCGCAGACTGCACAGGAGCAGCCACTTACCGCGGCTATTACTTCAGTGCCGATCCCCTTGGCGTGACTACGGGCCGGCGCGGCTTTGCTACCAACCAGGGCGGGACCATCTGGCAGGATACGAGCGGTGCGGCACCCGTCGAGCCATTCGTCGCCGCGGGAACCGTGTCGCCCCTCGCCACGCAGTAGGCATCCTTCAAGCGGGCGGCTACTCCGCCTGCTCGCCCTTCGTCCGGGCAGCGCGATCGCCCTTCGGACTCCGGCCGAACACGTAGCGCGGTCCTTACGGGACAAAGGGAAACGGCGCGCGATCACTGCGCGGCGTCGTGTGGTTCGAGCGCGCTGACGCGAGCGCCGAGCGCGGTGATGCGCCCGTCGAGCGCGGTGTCGCGGTCTTTCGCCGCGAGGTCGACGAGACCGAGCGCCGCGAGCACGTGATTCTGCTGATCGACGACCGCCTTCCAGCGGTCACGCTCGGCCTCGATGAGGACACGCAACTCCAGACGCAGGCTCTTGCGATCCGCGCGCAACTCCTTGCGCAGAGCGCCGCTCAAGTCCTTGTGCAGATCCTCACGCAGACTCTTGCGCATGGCGATGAATTGCTCGCGCATGGAGTCACACACGGACACTCGCTCCGCTTCCAGTGCCTCCTTCAAATCCTCCTTCGTGGCGAACCGCTCCAGTTCCTTCTTCAGGTCCTCCTTGGTGACGAACCCTTTCGGATCGTCAACGGTGGGGATCCCTTTCAGGTCCTCCTTCGTGGCGCACAGCGCCATGTCCGCCTTGGTGGCGCACAGCGCCACGTCTGCCTTCGTCGCGCACTGGGCCACGTCCGCCTTCGTGGCAAGTGTCGGAAGAATGTCTTCGAATCGCATCCCGTGTTCTCCGTCCCGGACGCCCCGGGGGCACGGGAGCGGGCCAACCATCCCGGACGACGACGGTCTCATCGTCGGACGGGAGAGTCAACAGGACC
>JADLFL010000056.1 GCA_020845575.1 Acidobacteriota bacterium
CGCCGCCGCACGCGTTGCGGTACGGCATCAGCGACCAGGAGGCGGCGGACGTAGGCCTGATGTGCGGAGGCACGGTCGAGGTCTTCCTCCACGAGCTCACTGAGGAGCACCGCGACGTCCTGACCGCCGTTCGCGACGCGCGAGACGACGGCCGACCAGTAGTGCTTGCGACGCTCCTCGATGGCGACCACGCCGGGAGTAGCATGGCCGTACTCGAGGACTCCACAGTCGGGACGCTCGACGGTCCGCAGTTGCTCGACGCTGCGGTGACGCGGGACGCCCGAGGTTTCCTTGCCGAGGGACGCAGCGCCATTCGGCGCTACAGCGCACGCGGCGAGGTCATGGGCTCCGATTTACGCGTGCACATCCAGGCGTTCGCCACGCCACCCCAGATGCTGATCTTCGGAGCGATCGACTTCTCGGCGGCGCTTGCTCCACTCGCCGCCGGGATCGGCTACCAGGTGACGATCTGCGATGCGCGCGCCGCCTTCGCGAGCAGCCCGCGGTTCTCCCGACACGCCGACGTGGTGATCGACTGGCCGGACCGTCACCTCGCTCAGCGAACGCTTGGCCCGCGCGACGTGATCCTCGTGTTCACGCACGATCCCAAGTTCGACGAGCCGGCCCTCACGGCAGCGCTCGAGAGCGAAGCCGGGTACATCGGCGCGCTCGGCAGCCGGCGTACCCACACGGATCGTGTCGCTCGGCTGCGGGCTGCCGGCACGGACGAGCCCGCCCTCGGGCGCATCAATTCTCCCTGCGGGCTCGACGTCGGCGCTCGGACGCCGTCAGAGACGGCGATCGCGATCCTGGCCGAGATCCTCGCGCTCCGCGCCGGTCGCGACGGCGGGCGCCTCAAGCACGGCACCGCGCCGATCCATCCGCGCACCGCGGACGTCGCGTGAGCACCACACGCGCCACGACGGGTTCCGCCGCGGCGCCGACCAGAGGTGCGTACCGCCGCGCCGAGTCGGCGTTCCGGCAGTGGGTTCGCCGGGACGGCTCCACGCCGTTCACGCCGGATGCGGGCCGCTACCACCTCTACCTCGCGCGTGCCTGCCCCTGGTCGCATCGCATCGCGATCGTGCGAGAGCTCGAAGGACTCACGAACGTCATCTCGGCCAGCTGGGCCGCGCCGTTCCGCGACGAGCGCGGCTGGGGGTTCCCGGGTGGAGCGCACGGCGACGACGCGAACGGCTTCACCTTCCTCGTGGAGGCGTACCGTGCCACCTTGCCCTCGTACCAGGGTCGTCCGACGCTGCCGGTGCTGTGGGATCTTCAGACCGGCACGATCGTCAGCAACGAGTCCGGCGACATCATGAGGATGCTCGATGCTGAGTTCGACGGACTTGGCGACCACCCGGGACCGGACCTGTATCCAATCCCGCTCCGCTCGGAGATCGATCGCATCAACGCGTGGGCCTACGACGGCGTCCAGAACGGTGTCTACGGATGTGGCTTCGCGACGACGCAAGAGGCATACGATGCAGCGTTCGCGCAGCTCTTCGAGGCCTTCGGCGCACTTGATACCGTGCTGGCCGAGCGGCGGTACCTCGCGGGCGACGTCATCACCGAGGCCGACTGGCGGCTGTTCCCGACGCTCGTCCGCTTCGATCCCGTCTACCACACCCACTTCCGCTGCAACGGGCGTCGACTGATCGACCATCCACACGCGTGGGCCTATGCGCGCGAGCTCTACCAGGTCCCTGGCATCGCGGAAACCGTTGATCTGGACGAGATCAAGGCGCACTACTACACGACGCACGACGACCTGAATCCCAAGCGCATCGTGCCCGGCGGGCCGATCGATGCCGATTGGTTGCTGCCGCACGGGCGCGACGCCACCTATCGCGCTCATGAGGTGTAGTCGCCTCGTTGACGGCCACGGCCGGGTCATCGGCGACCTGCGCGTCTCGGTCACCGACCGCTGCAACTTCCGCTGCCAGTACTGCATGTCGGCGAAGGGCCTGCCCTGGCTGCAGCGTGCCGAGGTCCTGACGTTCGAGGAGATCGAGCGCGTCGTGCGGCTCGTCAGCTCGATGGGCGTGCGCGCCGTGCGGCTGACCGGCGGCGAGCCGCTCGTGCGCCGCGAGTTCCCACGCCTGGCGTCCATGCTGGCGCCGCCGGTCGACGACCTCGCGGTGACGACGAACGGTTTCCTGCTCGAGCGCGACGCCGCGGCCCTCGTCGAGGCGGGGATCACGCGTTTCAACGTCTCGATCGACTCGCTGCAGCGCGACCGCTTCTTCGAGATGGCGCGCCGCGACGCCCTGGACCGAGTGCTCCGTGGCCTGGAGATCCTCGCGCAGTTCCCCGAGGCCCACCCCGATCAAGATCAACGCCGTCGGGAGGCGCGGGTTCACCGAGCAGGAGATCCTGCCGTTCGCCGCGTTCGCACGCACGCATCCGTACGAGGTGCGCTTCATCGAGTTCATGCCGCTCGACGCCGACGCCGCCTGGCAAAACGACCGCGTCATCCCCGGCGACGAGATTCTGGCCCGCTTGACCGACGGCATTGGC